>JBAIYI010000503.1:0-2218 GCA_037915955.1 Terriglobales bacterium | reverse complement strand
TCAACTCAGGTAACGCGTCTGTCCAACTCAACGTTCTGCCGCCAACGCTGAAGTCGTTCCAGTTCGATCCAACCAGCATCAGCGGTGGCGCCACGACCAATGCGTTCGCCATCCTGAACGGCACGGCCCCAGCTGGCGGCGCGGCCATCAATTTCAGCAGTGACAACGCGGCAGCCATGGCACCGGCGGTTGCAACCATCGCGGCCGGCAACTCTTCCGTGATCATCGCGGTGCCCACGAACAACGTGAGCGCGACCACCATTGCGAACGTCACGGCAAGCTACAACGGCGTGAGCATGTCTGCGCCGCTCACCATTAACCCTCAGGGGCAGCCAGCGACGATTTCACTCAGCCCGGCGTCGCTGACCGGAGGAGCATCGGCATTCGGTACGGTGACCATTGCTTCGGCCAGCAGCACCGACCAGGTGTTCGAGCTCTCGAACAGCAATCCGACAGCGGTAACCATTCCGACCTCAATCACGATCCCAGCCGGCGCAACCGCAGCCAGCTTCAACGTCTCCACAAAGGCTGTGAGCACGGCGACGTCGGCGGTCATCTCGGTGACTGGCGGAGGAGTAACCAAGTCGGCGACCTTGAGCATCGGCGCCAGCGCGACCCCAACGACAACTAACGTTACCGTTACTTTGAGCGCCACAGGCCGGAGCGGCGAGCGCGTCAGCTCAACTCCGGCAGGGCTGAGCGTTCCTGTGGGCAGCACCGGCTCGGCGCAGTTCGCCAGCGGAACGTCAATCACCTTTACGGTATCCAACGGACGCGACGCCATCTGGTCCGGCGCGTGCTCCAGCGGTGGCAACAAGACCAAGAGCTGCACCTTTAAGCCCACGGCAAATGTAAGCGTGAGCGCAAACGTGCAGTAACCCAAAGGCAAGTCATAACCGGCAGGCTCCTGTTAAGGAGCCTGCCTTTTTTATTCTGAGCAACAGGCTCTCGGGTCGGAAACTGCTCCAAACCTCAATCCGGATTAAGGCGAGCAAGGCCGGGCTGCAGGCGCATTTTGGCGCAACTTCGTGTCTTTAGCTCCGCATCCTAACCCGTCAATCCGACTGAAGGAGAAAGGTAGGAATGAAGACAGTCTATAGGCTTCTAGCAGTATTGGTTCTGTGCGGCGCGTGGGCGATTGCGCAGAGCGGCAGCGGTTCAACAGGCTCGGCCGGTTCAAGCCAGACCGGAAGCACAGCGGGCACGGGCAGCTCAACCAGCAGTGGTTCCCAGAGCGGCCCAGGCGCTACGGGCAGCACCGATCAGAGTTCGCCGAGCAGTTCCAGCCCGCAGAGCAGCTCACCCAGCAGCACAACTTCACCGAGCAGCTCTGACCAGAGCTCTTCTCCCAGCAGCACAACTTCACCGAGCAGCACGAGCCCGTCCAGCAGCGACCAGAGCTCTTCTCCGAGCAGCACCCAATCGCCGAGCAGCTCGCAGTCACCCAGCAGCACCAATCCGCCGAGCAGCTCCGACCAGAGCTCTCCCAGCAGCTCGCAATCGCCGAGCAGCACGAGTTCTCCAAGCAGTAGCAGCAGCGGAAACAGCGGACAGGGACAGTCGCAATCCAAGGGCGGCGGCCTTCTGGCCCTCACCAGCTTCCTGGGCATGGCCGGCGCGTGGCATGCGCGGCGTCGCAACCGGAAGTAGGTAATTGCCTGACGTTCTAAACCAGCCAACGACCACGGCCACCGGGCAAGCGCAGCCTCGCCGATTCCGGCGGGAGCTGATCATTCGCGTGCTTCTGGTGGCCGCGGCTGTTGGCGTCTGCTATCTCTTGAAGTGGCAGTGGCTTCGTTATCTCACCTCAGAATTCAACATCCGCATTGATGCCCTGGCGGGCATGCATGAGATCCGCGTTTCCAATGACACTGTCTGGTGGAACGGGATCTACTACTACTACGCGAACGCCTGCACCTTTGCCGACGTGTGGTGCGGCGCGATTCCGCTGGTGTGGGACGTGCGTAAGCGGACGGTCAGGAATCTTGCGCTGATTGCCGGACTGGCAATTGCGCTGTTCATCTTCAACGTGCTGCGGCTTTCTGCGTCGGACATTCTGTTTGGCGCAGGCGTTCCCTGGCCGCTGGCGCATCACATCGTGGGCGGTCTCTCATACTTCATTGTCTGGATCTGGGTGTGGGACCACAGCCCGCTGAAAGAGGCGTGGGCGGAAGATCATCCCGCCCGCGCTCAAGCTGCATCATAAATCTGCGTAACA
>JBAIYI010000507.1:0-2272 GCA_037915955.1 Terriglobales bacterium | reverse complement strand
CTTGAACGGCCGAACTGCAATGCGTTGACCCCGCCTTTGGTCAGTGAACCCACAGCGGCCTTCCAACTCGCGGCTTATTTCGATCCCGACGCTCCGGCGCGTCCTATCCGCATTGGCATGCCGATCGACACCACGCCGGCCGGTCTCCGCAAGTTCGACAAAAACACCGCCTTCGTCATGTCCGACACCCTATGTGGTCAGGTCAACAAGATGAGCGGAATGAGTTTCGCCGACCTGATCATGTCTGTCCTGCCGTTCCCGCTGCACAAAGACCTTGATTCCGGCGGCGGCAAGCCGTGTGGTAACGGAATTTCAGCGGGAATGGTCTGTTCGTTTTCCATCCCTATCATCACCATCATCGCGCTTATTTTGCTCATAATTTTCGTGAAATTGCTCGATATCATTTTTTTCTGGATGCCGTTTTTCCAGATTTGCCTCCCATTGCCGAAGCTTTCGGCCAAGGACTCATAGCTATGGATGGCGGAAAACTCTACGGACGCGGCATGTCATTTCCACCACGCGTGGGAGACGATGGCCGGATTGCCTGGTCGGAAGGCGAAACGAACATCCGCGAAATGATCCAGGTGATCCTGCGCACACAGGAACGCGAGCGCCTGAATCTGCCCACGTTCGGCGCGGGGCTGCAGCGTTATCTCTTCGAGCCCAATACCGTAGCCACGCGTTCGCAGATCCAGGACCGCATCACCAAGGCTCTGCAGCTCTGGGAACCCAGGATCTCCTTGACGGATGTGAACGTCGAGCAGGATCCCAACGATGCACAGGCAGCCATCGCGATGATTGAGTACAAGCTTATTGCTACTCAGGTAAAAGAACGGATGAATGTAAGCGTGAAGCTCGGGAGCTAGAACACAGTGCCGCTGACTCTTCCCAATCTCGATAACCGCCGTTATCAGGAACTTCTGGATGAAGCGCTTGCACGTGTTCCGGTTTATACGCCGGAGTGGACAAACTTCAACAAGAGCGATCCCGGCGTCACGCTGATTGAAATCTTCGCTTTCATGACGGAGAGCCTGCTGTACCGGGCCAACCAGATTCCGGAAAGAAACAGGAAAAAGTTTCTCAAGCTGCTGAACGTTCAATTGCAGCCCGCAACCAGCGCACAGGGACTTGCCACCATCACCAATGAGAAGGGGTTATTGCAGACTGTCACTTTGAATGACGGCATTGAGCTGCGTGCCGGCAAGATCTCCTTCCGCACCACGCGTCCGCTGGACGTACTGCCGATTGAGGGCCGCATATATTTCAAGCGGACGATCGATTCTCCATCACAGCAGGTAATGGATTATTACCAGCAACTCTATGCTTCCTTCCGCGGAACTCCGCAGGATCCTCCGCCCGCGCTTTATGAAGCTGCTTCGTTTCCGCTGCCTGGCGGCGATCCGGTGCAGCTCAGCAATACTGTGGATGGTTATCTGTGGCTGGCATTGCTGGTGCGGGAGGGGGACAAACCGCCGGCCGTGCTGGCCGATGCCGCGCGCGAAGCCATCGCCGGCAAGACGCTTACTGTCGGCGTGGTGCCTTTTTTGGAAGACAGCACTGCCATTTTGCCTTCGGGCAGGCAGGTCAGCGCTCCTTCGCCTGTCACGCTTGAATTCGATATTCCAAACGTTCCCGCCAGCGGCGGCCTGGTCGATAGCCAGAACAGAGTGCCGCAGTATCGTCCTTTGTCCAGCAGTCCTTCCACGGATGTCTTTACGCAGCCTGGCGTAGTGGATGTGACACTGCCTGATAAGAACAGCCTGTATCTGTGGGACAACATTGATCCTCTGGAGAGCGGGGTGGGAGGATTGCCTCCGTCGCTGGAAGATACGTCTTTAAATGACCGTCTCATTACCTGGATTCGCATTCGCCCTTCCGCTATCACGCCAGCGCAGTTTCTGTGGATCGGAATCAACTGTGCTCCGGTGAGCCAGCGTGAGCGTATTTCCGCCGAACTGCTTCCTCAGGCGACGGGTGAGCCCGATCAGACGATGAAGCTCTCGCATGCGCCTGTCCTGGCAAAGACCGTCACCATTCAGCTTACGACGATGCAAGGGGCCACGCAGACGTGGAACGAGATCAGTGACATTTTTCTGGCCGGACCCGAAGTTCCGGTGCCCGACCTGAGATTGCCACCCGGCAGCCCTGTCCCTCCTTTCGATGATTCGAAGGCACGCGTGTTCGTGCTTGATCCTGAAGCGGGACAGATCACTTTTGGCGATGGTGCACATGGCGCGCGTCCGGCGGAAGGAGCCATCCTGCGCGCAAGCTA
>JBAIYI010000909.1:0-2701 GCA_037915955.1 Terriglobales bacterium | reverse complement strand
CGCGCGCGATCTTGGCGGCCGCATCGCGCAGCCACGTCAGGAGATTGGCAAAATGTCCGCGCAACGAAGAGACCAGGCCGGTGATAGCGCGCACCGGGGCCATAAGAGTGTTTACGACCGTATCGACCGCATTCGCGATTTTTTCCTTCAGCCACTCCAGCGGGCCTTGACGGATGATGGGCGCCAGATCGGGCGCGTAGCGGTTGACCAGGCTCCAGGCCCGGTCTTCAATCCAATCGACGATCTGGGAGACAGGCCAGATCGCCTGCACTCTCGCCCCTCCCGTGCGCTTTTCCACGGTGGCGGGGCGACCCTGCTGCACCGCTCCTGAAACACGATGCGCCTCATGCTCGTATACGTCACCCACGGAGGGCACGGTGTACATCTGCAAAACCGGACGGCCCTGCTGCTGGATCACATGGGTGATTTCGTGGGCCATCAGCGCAATGTCGTTCACGCTGGCCTGCGATCCCAGATAAATATGCAGGCCGTAGGTAAAGGCGCGCACGCCCATTCCGTCAACCACGGCGCGGGTGCGCGCATCCGAGTGGACGCGCACAAGGCTGAGCGGAACATCAAGAGCGGTTTCCAGTTGAGCCATCACGGCGGAAGGGAGAGGGTCACCGCCGCCCTGGTCGCTCACCAGTTTGGCAACTTCCGGAGTGAGTTCGCCGCGCGCGGCAGGCGCTACCGCAGGCGACAGCGTCACGGCTGCCTGAGGCGCCGATGCAGGAACAGGCGGAGCTACAGGCGCACGTGCCGGCGGAGGCGCGGGAGGCCGCGCGGGAGCGGGGCTTCGTGCTGGAGACGACGCGGGTGCTCGTCCTGCCGCTCCAATTGCCGTCAAGGTGCGGTTGGAAGTGTTGTTCAACACCTCGTTGTAGGTCTGGCCGCTTAACACGGTGGTGCCGCTGCCCTGACCATCATTGATTGCCGGGGCCACCATGCCTGCCCCCGTATTCGCCGCAGTGTTACCGCGCACGGTGACGTCGAAGTCGAGCCCCCATACAGCATTTTTCAAGTAGATGATGGCCTGACGCACTCGATGTCTTGCAACCAACCACGCCTTGAGTCGAAAGTGCCTGGTGGTCCGCACCAGCGCATTGACTTCACCAGTCCGTGGGTCATTCCAGGGAGCGCGATGCCAGGGTGTGTCATTCATCACCACGGCGGTTTCTGCGCCGGGCCGTGCTGCAGTACGCGAGGAATCGTCATACCAAGGCGGCGCAGAGCTCCGCCATGCATCGCGAATCGGCGTAGGCACCTGATAGCGTTGCACGGTGCGGCGATAGCGGGCCTCGAGTGAATGCTCCGTGGCATTCTGAATGAAACCAATGTCCCAATCGGCTACCGTGATGTCCAAAGGCGCGCTTACTCTTGCATTCCATGAGAACCGCGCCGAATCCACTAACAGTTCCGCCGCTTCCGGAGTGAGAACCGCGTTGGGTCCCGAAGTGCCTGTAATGGATGCGGTCACGTTGAAGGCAGGAGCCGATGCTACCGCCGGCCGTAGCGACGGAGCACCTGGCGAATGGCGAGGCGGCAAGGTGCGCGGCGGAGGGACAGGTATGTGCAGTGTGGGTCCGTGGCTCTGGCCAGCAGCAGGACTCGCACCGAGATTGACCGAGGGCGCACCATCCGCGCTGTAGGATGGGCGCGCGGCGCCAGCGGCGCTGGTCAGCTTGCCCGAACTCCGGCCCTGATCACTCGAGGCTTGCCCGTCCGGATTCTGCGTTTTGGCTCGATCTACCGCCATCTCACTCGCTTCCCTGCTTTAGTGCGGACCCATGGCGTTAGTTGGGAGCAAGAGAGACCCGTGGCTGCGTGTCACGATGCGCGTCCGACCGCGAAGTGCTATTCAACTTCACAGGCTCATTCGCCACGAGCGGCAATAGATCTTTCTCTTCCAGCCCGCGCATCTCCATGCCCAGATCTTTACGGATGGCCACCAAAGCAGCGCCAAATTGCGCACGCGCTTCAGTGAAATTGAGTGATGGCAGAGCGGCATGAATTTTCACCACCGCGGGGCAGCCATGCAGCAACAGCAGATGATTCAAATCCTGCATCTGGCGTGAAAGCTGTGACAGACCTTCAGCAGTTTGTCCGGGACGAAACATCTCTTCCCAAACACTGATGAAGAGTTTGTAAGCCTCGGCCTTGTCGGCGCGAAGCTGCGATTGGCTGCGCATTGCGCCGGCGCGGCGAATGCTGCCGGCGACAATGATTGCCGCAACCAATAGAGCTCCCACTGCGGTCGCTGTCACCATGGCGATGGTGAAATCGAGTCGGGCAAAAAGCACCAGAAAGCGCTTAATCCCGATGTATCCGTAATAGCCGAGCGCGGCCGTGAGAGCCAGACCCAGCAATGCGCCGAAGATGTTACCGAGAACCTTTCCGAAAGACTTCATATGGACTCCTTTAAAGTCGATATCTGAATGACATCCGCAAATACTTTCCTGCGTTATTGAGCTTTCAAAACCGGCCTGGACTTTGCCTCAATGAACGCTTCCTGCGCTCTCTGGCTTCCTGCGAGCACATGGATGAGGGGCTCGGCATAGACTTCTATCGCGGCCATCGCAGCAAGAATGGCACTGCGAATCAAGGCTTCCGTCAGATTGCCGTTGCCGAAACTCACGCTCGACTTGAACCGCATGAACCCATCCTCGTAGTCCATTTCGAAATTCCCGATCGCAAGTCCCCA
>JBAIYI010000862.1:0-8617 GCA_037915955.1 Terriglobales bacterium | reverse complement strand
GCAGGGCGGCAAGCGAGGGCCGGGAAGGCCACGAGCTACCGCCTCTTCCGGGAACGGTCGACGTGGGCCTCGCCGACTTTCAGCAGCGGCACGACGGAAAATTGCTGAAGCGGCCAAACGCCGTTGGGCGAAAGCGAAAGCAGCAGGTAGAAACAGTCTTTAACCAGGAATCGAACCCAAGGATTACGCAGCTCTGCCCAGGGCTGCTTTTTTTTGTGCCTAGAGTAATGTGCTCCGGCTCAGCGTAGCCCGAGGCGCCGCAAGATTGTTCCTGTAGTGCGGCGGGCAGCGAGCGTGAGGGAACCCAGGAAAGGCGCAGGATCGGCCAAATTCCACCAGGCATAGGAGTTGGCTCGGGCAATGCGTGAGATGAAGCCGGCAGGACCAGTATCCCGCGTTTCGTTCTTACTCTCGCGATACCACGCTGCATAATTGTGCCAACTGACCCAGCGTGTGTGGTCACGCTGGTTATTCCGGGCCGCAGACGGCGATCCTTCGCCAATAAGATCGAGATACGCGAGATACGGCAGATTTATTCCCGCGTCGGCGAAAATGCCGTTATACCACGGTAGCCGGGTATTCATTTCGATGAAATAGTATGCGCCATCTTTCCGGCGATACTTGAATTCCAGCGAGCCGAGACCGCGATAGCCGAGCGCGCGCAGAAGTTTGAGGGCTTCGGCCGCCATGGCTTCATTCGACTCCGTCTGGCCATAGCACATGCTGCCGAATCCCGGCGGGTATTGCCGCAGCTTTCTCACCGTTGAACAGGCCGCCACCTCACCGTTGTTGTCCACCAGCGCCGTGCATTGAAACAACTGATCATCGCCGCCCTCAATCAGTTCCTGCATCAGCGTTCCGCCCTTGAGCTGTGGATACTTCGCAAAGAACTCAATCGCCTGGCGAGCATCCCTGGCGATCAGGACCTTGGCCGTTTGCGTGGGAAAGCCGGCAATGTAGCGGTGCACGGGTTTGATGATGCAGGGGTACACGAACTGGCGCGTGACGGACTGCATATCGTCTTCAGGACGAGTGATGTGAGTGCGCGGCACGGGAATGCCGGCGCGGCGGCAGAAGGCTACCATGCGGCCCTTGTCAACGATTGTGTTGAAGAGATCATCCGCAAGCCAGTGAAACAAGAATTTTTCGGAAAGGCGGTGCTGCTGATTGGAGAGAAAGCGGGCAAACCAGTCAGACGTCGCAAAGAGCACCGGCTTGTGCGCGAATGGCGCGCTCCACTCGAGTAATAGCTCAGCCAGCACCTCTTCATTCGCCACGCTGTCACCGGTGTAGGCACGAGGCTGGGTGGGATCATCGGGATAGACGAAGCACCGGTGGATATAACGGGAAAAGCGCAGCGGATCACGGAGGCGGTCATTCAAGGCATAGACCGGAACGCCATTCCGGCCCAGGCTGCGGGCGATCCCATAAGCAGAGACATCGAGCCCTTCAACAAAGACCGGAGGCATATCGCGCCGTGAAGCCATACCGATGGTTAGCTTTCAGTCCCTGATTCTTTGTCTCTACCCTGTGGCTTGGACTTCAGTTCCAGGGGCTTGCTCTCATCGTCGTCTCGGCCGATGAGCCGCAGCAGGGTATCGCGGCCTGATATTCGAAGCATGTGCAATAGCCTTCCGTACCAGCCCTTGCGGAAGATGAACACGCGATAGTTGGTGTGCCGTACAGACGTCCATCGGCTTTCATCCCAGGTGGCCGGGCCTACGAAATCGAATTTATGGAGACCCCGCTCGGCTGCCTGGGCAAGAATTTCATTGACCAGCAGTTGACCCGGACCGAAGCGGCGGTACTCCTCGTCGTAGCCTGCTTTCGCCAGATAGTAATGTCCGCGGAAATTGAAGCCAAGGTGTGCAGCAATAGGTTTGCCGCTCAGTTGGAGAAAGTCCATTGAGAGATAGCCATGCCGGGCCGCGGCCTGCGCCACATCATCATAAAAGTGCCGCGTGCTCGCCTGGCATTTTATGGCGGTCCCTTCTGCGCCCTTCCAACCAGAGCCTTCCAGGTCATAGAAGCGCTGGAGAGCGGCCGGATCGGCGGTGCTGAAGTGCTTCAGCTCCAATTTGCCCTGCTCCTCAAGCTGACGGCGCGCCCGGCGCAGATGGGAACGAAATTTAGGCCGGATTTCCGGCGTCCAGGGCTGCCCGTTCGAAGGCGCAGGGATGGGAAGATAAAGCGTCTGTGAGGTGCGCTTGCGAGCAACAGGAAAGTTCTCACTCGCGGCGATACCAGCCAGTAAATCCATTCCGCTGCCGTCGAGCACCTGCGATACATCGAGCAGGTCCCAGCCGGGCAAGGTGTTCAGCGCGTTCCAGATTGCCCGGAGCACCCGCTGACCTTCGTCCCCTGCACAGATTGCAGGGCCGGTGCGGAAGCAATGTACATTGCCAGGCAGGGAGAGCCGTGTGGCCTGCAGTCCGAATGCCCGCACGCGTTCGCGCATGAGTGGCAGGATGCCGCGCAGCCTTCCCTTGCTCCAGGTGGTGACCAATGTAAGCTTCGCCTGCGGAGCAAAAGAGTTCAGATAGGCCTGCGTCCACTCAGGACGATAGAAGATATCCGCATCGCTCTCATCGCACAGATTGCGCCAATCGGGAACAAATTGCTCAATCTCACCCGGACGACAATCCGATATCCGGACAGAAATATCCTGCTCCGGCCAGCTGGTTGCTCCGGTGATCAGCGATGGGCTTTCTGCAATGCTGAGTTCGTTCATTGGAGGCCGACAAAAAACAATTTTCGGAGCGAGTCCGCTGTGAAATCTGGTGGATTGTAACCGGGAGAGAGGTCCAGCAGGAGCCGGGGAAGCGCCTTAGAACGGGGTGACTTGAGTAACATCCGGCGGAGCGAGTCAGGCTGGTCTTTGACTGCTCCACTTTCGGAATGTTACCGCGATGCGGACCGGGTCTGCGCCTCCGCGTCGCGGAAAGAAAACGCAATGGCGATGTTCGGCCAGCTCTGGCCGTCAAGTTCGGCGTAAGGGTAAACCATGTAATTGAGACGTTCACCATGCTGCCGGGGTGAGAGCTCAAGGTCGCGCCCCAACGTGAATTGCATCCGGTTTACATCATGGGCGCCGAAGAAGTAGTCCTTCTTGTCCTGGTGCTTCCAGGCCTCGGAGATGTCCACCGGGAACCAGCCGGTTTTTTGCGTGTAGAACTCAGCCCAGCAGTGGTAGCCGGCGATGTCTGAGGCGGCCTTGTCTTCGGGGAGGGAAAAGCCGATCTCAAAGCGCGCCGGAATGTGCTGGGAGCGCGCCATCGAGATAAAGACGGAGTGGAAATCGGTGCAGTTGCCGCGTTTGGAGTCACAGGCCCAGAGGGTATCGCCGTGGCCCCAGCCAGTGCCGGTTTTGTCGTACCGCATCGTGTTGAAGACGTAGTTGTAGAGGGAGTGAGCCTTTTCCATCTCAGACATGCCAGACTTTACCTGCTCCCGGGCGATCTCGGCGGGCTTGCCAGTAATGGGAACGAGCTTATCCGGCTGCAGGAAGCGGTTTAGTTCGCGCTGTGTAGCCGTTTCCTTTCCGCTGGCGGCAGCCAGGTGCTCGGTTCGCACAACGTCATATTTCACGGTGAAGTGGTATTCAGGCTTGTCTGCCTTATCGACATGGGCATAAAAGAACTTATTGCCGTACTCCGATTCACTGGTTTGCTTCAGCGGCAGGTCGCCGTTCTTTTCGAGGACGTTTACCTGCTGGAACTGGTCAGAGTGCGCTATGGGGAACCAGACATCCAGCGGCTTGCCGGGATCGGTGACTTTCACCGTGAATGAATAGTCGAAAACGAAATGCCGCGATTTCGGACTCTGGGCCATGGTGAGAATGGCGGACAGGAGCAAAGGCAGCAGTAACAGCTTGCGCATGAGATTCTTCCTTTCAGCTTTAAAGAGATTGACGGTAAGAGAAACGTCCGGCCCGGAGTTTGAAGGGTCACCGTCAAGTGAAGCCGAGAAAGAAGCGGGGAGACATTGCGGAGGGAATTTTACTGAAGGGACTGTGATCCTGCCAAGCCCCGTTCGTCACTGCTGAGGCGCTTTGAGAAGGGGAAGGAAATCGCTTTCCAGAGTCGCGAAGTCCGTAGCACCTGCGTATTTCTTGTAGATTCGTCCATCGCGGCCAATGAGCAGCGTGGTGGGCAGGCCGAGGATGCCGCCGAAGGCGTCCGCAATTTTCGCGTCGCCCGGCACCACGGGATAATTCACGTTCTTTTTACGACAGAAGGCGCGCAACTCGCTCTCAACATCCTCAACCGATATACCGATGATCTGGAGGCCCTGAGAGCCATACCTGGTTTGCAACGCCGTGAACTGCGGAATCTCTTCCTGGCAGGGAGTGCACCAGGCCGCCCAGAAATTCACCAGCAGGACTTTGCCGCGGTAATCGGAAGCCTTGAACTGCCGGCCTGAGAGGTCGGTGAGAGTCACGTCTGCCGCGCGGGCGGGAAGGGACGCAACCGCAGCCTGCTTGTGCGGGCGTAGCCCCCAGTACAAAGCGGCGATCACGAGTATGACCGCGCAGAGAATGACAATACGGCGCATGGGCGAGACGACTTATTGCCCCTTTTCGACCGGCAGGCCCTTGTTCGCCCAACTGGTGCCGAACGTCCCGGCAAGGTAAAGAACCTTTACGTTGCTGAAACCTTCCTTGCGCAATTCGTCATACGCGGGGCGGATGTTGGGACAGTGTTCCCAGGGGCAACAGCCGCAATAGACCACGACGGGAGTCTCGTGCTTGAGCGAGGCCGCGCGTTTGCGCAACTGCTCCATGCCTTCCGGCCGCGCCGTGGCGCCAATGTACTCCGCGCCGGGCACGTGCGACTGCTGATAAATCATTTGTGGTCCAACGTAGAGCACCACAGGCTTGTGCGCACCTTTCAGAGCTTTCGCCAGAGCCTCTGGTTCGATCAGTTCCGGACTCCCCGGAGCCCAGTTCTTTGCCGGCCCTTCCTCCTTCTGTGCGAAAGCTGCAAGACTTGCGGCAGCAACAACGACCAGGCCCGCGGCAACGGCGAGTTTATGAAGAGAGTGGATGGCCTTCAGCATTGAGACGGAACGCTCCCGAGGAAAAAGATTGTAGATTTCAGGCGTTTTTCATCTTAGCGGGTCAGAGCCGCGGGAGTAAACTGGGTTAGAGGCCGGAAAGTCATGGCGAAAAGAATAAGCTTTTGGGCGCTTCTCGGTTTTGCGGTGGCGTGCTGCTGGGTTTTGATCTCATTTGTGAATGCCCCGAACCCGAATATGGCGAGGTGGACAGTTGTCACCATAAC
The DNA here is from genome assembly GCA_037915955.1 of Terriglobales bacterium. GTDB lineage: Bacteria > Acidobacteriota > Terriglobia > Terriglobales > Acidobacteriaceae > Angelobacter. Next base: position 3,335 of record JBAIYI010000862.1, on the reverse strand, counting down.
GGCGCCCGCCTCACTGATCGGGCGAGCCATGCCCCTGGCGTACTACTGGTTCATAATCCTGAACGCCGCCATTTATGCTCTGGTCGGGTTGGCAACGGAAGTTGCCCGACGCCAAATCCTTCGCCATCCATAAAGGACTCCGCATCAGGGCGGCCATTAATCGCAAGCAGGTAACTACTGAAAGACATGCACTTTCAGGACATCATTCCGGCGCACCGCCTCGTCTAGAATTATGTGAGCACATGATCAACTTAAAGAGACTTGCATTCGCGGTTCTTGTGGCCGCGTCCTTCACCCTGGTGGGTTGCGACTCTGAGCAGCCCAAGCCGCCTGCTGCAAAAAAGACCAACGAATTCGAAACCGGACGCTTTGCCCTGCAGAAGCTGATTCCATCAGCTCGCCTGTGGTCGCCTGACGCCCAGCCGGTAACGCTGGAGTCGGCCCCATCGTCGGATGCGCTCGGCCATGACGGCAAAGCAGGGAACTGGCGCGCGGTGTTTGGCTCAGCATCGCGGCAGAAGGCGGAACCATTTCTCTGGTCAGGCATGGCGGATGCGCCGCACAAAATCGATCATGGCGTGGAAGACAGCTTCAACCCCAGCAACCGCTCTACCCAGGCATGGGACCTGGCCTTTCTGAAAGTTGATACGGACAAGGCATTTGAGGTTGCACAGGAACACGGCGGCAAGCAGTTGATCGAGAAAGACGCCAAAACACCGGTGAGCTACCGTTTGGGGTGGAACGCGCAATCGAATCAGCTGCTCTGGAGCGTGGTGTACGGCGACTCGGGCGCGAGACCTACGTTTCTGGTGGATGCCAGCTCAGGTGCGTTTGTGAGAAAAGAGTAGGCTACTGGCTCGTAAATGACTCAATCGGGGTAATACGCTTTGTAGCACAGGCGCCCTCGCCTGTGCCGGTTTACTCTCCACTGAGCCACGGATCCTTGATCTTCTGCTTCGGTTTAGGCTTTCTCATTCCACGTCGCCAGTACCAGGGATATTCCTGCGGACTCCGGGCCCCGGTTTCCACCGCGTTCATGGCGATGTTCTTGGCCTCAAAATCCTTCTCCGATCTGATCAGGTGATCACGACTCATCGATCCAGACGGAACCCTTTTCTTCAAGAGCTTGTTTACGCTGTGGGATGATGCTCCCTTAATGCCCTTCATGATTGTTGCCAACGAGAAATAACCGAGCCCGTCCGGCAGCGGTGTCAATATGAGGTGAACGTGGGTGCTCATCACCACAACCGACTCCAGTTCGTAGCGCTTGCCGTCGTCGTACAGACAATGATCAAGGACCAGACACTTCGCCTCATCATTCAGGGTCAGAGCGTCTCTTGTATGGAATGTGTTGAAGTACGAGCCGCCGTCTTTTTCAATGTGTGGTAATTTGCCGCGGTAGATTGTCGTTCTTGCGGCACAGGCGAGGGCGCCTATGCTACACAGTTCACAAGAGCTACATTCAACACGCAAGAGCCAAGTCGGGCCGGGCAGTCCATCGCCGCACAATTCGGCAATTGCTGATTACTAGTTACTGGCCGAGCATCGCCTTGATGTCGGCTATGTTCCGCTTGGCATCCGCGGCCATGGGCCCATTGGGCTGAAGATCAAGATATTTCTTGTAATACATGCGGGCGGGATCGAGCCGCTGCATCCCCTGGAGACTCTGCGCCAGGCGGAAGTAGACCACCGGGTCCTGCGGGTCCAGGCGCATAGCCTGCTCAAACTGCTCGCGCGCCTGATCGTACTGGTTGTTGGAGAGGTATCTTTCGCCATCCCGCATGTACTCTGAGGCCTGTTTCTCCGGACCTGCAACTACAGGTTGATCGAGATGCGCGCCAGTCTTAGAGTCCAGCCTCGTCATGGCGCGCTTCGATTCGGCTGCCATGGGGCCGCGCGGCAAAATCTCCAGATACTTGCTGTAGTTCTTATAGGCTTCGTCCCAGAGTTCCAGCTTCTCCTGCGTGACGGCCAGGCCGTAAGTAGCTTCAGCATCGTTGGGCTTGGACAGGAGCGCATCATGGAAACGTTCAAGCGCAGCGCGATAGTTCTTCTGCTTCAGGTAATAGTTCCCGACTTCCAGATCCTTGGCTGCTTTATGCGGGTCGTAAGGATATTCCTGCGGCGCGGCAGAGGCTTTGCGGTTGGCGGGAGCCGCGTTCAAGTCAATCTGGGAGTCGCGGCTTGAACTCTCGCCTTGTTGCTCCTGATCATCTGCCGGAAGGGTGGGATTCGCATTTTGCGGCTGAGAGCTTTTTTTGTCGTCAGACTGCGATTCAGGAGCTGCCTGTGAGTCAGCCGGCTGAGGCGCCGTTTTGGCGGGACGCTTCTCCTTCTCTTCCTTTCGGGGCTGGATGTGCGGCTGATTGTCCATGGAATCCTGGGCAAAGGCGCGGAATCCAAACAGGACAAAGCACACGACGGCAGAAAGAGCTGCGATCCTGAACGGCTGGGAGAACATGTTGCTATTTTAGCGGAAAGTTAAAGGCCGCCAGCATGGCTGGCGGCCTCTTGATCTGCGCAAATGTCCCGGGGGAGGAGAGACTTTTACCGGCTCGGATTAGGAGCAGTGGTACTCTGCGCAGAAGCTGGAGTTTCCTGACTGGTGCTGTTGGTCATGAGGCGAACATCCACGCGGCGGTTCTTGGCGCGGCCATCGGCCGTGTTGTTTTCCGCAGCGTAGTGGTCCTTGCCAAGGCCAACGATATAAATCTTGTGGGCGGGAACGCTCTTGCCGGAGAGGTACTGAACCACGGCATCGGCACGACGCTCGCTGAGCTTGTAGTTATAGGCGGTGGAGCCAACGGAGTCGGTATCGCCTTCCACCACCACCAGGTAGCCCTTCGTGTTCGGGATCTCAGCCACGAGCTGATCGAGGGCTGATTTCGCCTTTTCGGTCAGGACCGCCTTGTTGAAGGCAAAGTGAACGCTGGTCTCCAGCACCGGGCGATAGTTGTCCAGGTTCGCAACCTGATTGGTCAGGGCGTCAACGCGGGTATTGGCCTGGGTGGCGAGCTGCTGGGCCTGATCGGCGCGGCCACGGGCGGCAGCGGCCTTCTGGTCGGCTTCGGCAGCCTTGGAGTTCGCGCCCTGGATGCCCTGCTGGGCGCGGGAATCAACGTCGCGGATGTCACGGTTGTTCTTTGCCGTGAGGTCATCCAGCGTGTTGGTTTTATCGATAATGGGCTGGGTCTGCTGACGGACATAGTTTTTGGTTGAGCAGCCAGCGCTGAACAGCATGGCGGCACCAGCCAGCAGCACCAGAGAACTTGATCTTAAATTCATGGGAAGACGCTCCTTAAAGACCGACCGCGGCGCAGGGTGGGCCGCTAATA
>JBAIYI010000810.1:0-5535 GCA_037915955.1 Terriglobales bacterium | reverse complement strand
CGCACGCCATTAGTTCCTCAAACGAGAAGATTCCGGTAGCGAGCGCGATCACCGGGACTCCAACCGCCCGCGCTGCCGTGACGTCAGAAGGGGTATCCCCCACGACATGCACTTTGGCGGACGGCCCTAACCGCTCACGCGCCTGATCGATTCCGAAAGCAAAAATCTCTGCCCGCGATTGCCTTGGCACAGAAAATGAACCAAATGAGAACAGGTGCCGCACGCCGGCACGCTCCAGTTTGAGCCAGCCAATCGTCTCCAGATTGCCTGATGCTACACCCAGCAGCTTGCCTCGGCCGTAGAGTTCATTCACCAGCTCAAGGATCGACGGGCAGAGCTCCGGCCGCAGCTCCTGCGCGTTCTGGCGCACGTATTCGCACATGGAACTCGCCAGCGCCGGCAGCCTGGGATTGATCGCTGCGTCATCAAAACCCACGCGGCGCAAAGCGTCGCGCAGAATGCCCGGCTCGGTATTGCCCTGGAGCGCGAGACCATCAATCGTGGTCTCCACGCCCAGCACTTCGCGCATGGCGTGACTAAATGAGTGATAGTGGACCAGATCGCGGCTGTTGACCAGCGTACCGTCAATGTCGAAGAGGTAAGCGCCGGCTGCGCGCCATTCAAATCCGGGACGCACAAAGGCGCGCTGCTCCTGCATCGGCTCAGTATCGATAGGCATTCTTTTTTGGATTCAGTTTCTGCGGGGAGAGCTGCCGCTAACGAACAGCTTTCTTCTCCAGCGGAATGGCCTTTTCACTGCGCACCGGACGCCTTCCACCTTCGCGGAACTGGCGGACGTCCATCTTTAATTCGGCAATAGTGCGGCTGAGAGTATTGCGGTGCATTCCCAATTCGCGGGCGGCTTTGCACTGGTTGCCTTTGTTCTGCTGCAGCACGTTCATGATAAAGCGCTTTTTGAATTCGCGGACAGCCTCTGAGTAAAGAATGCCACTACTGTGCATTTGCGCCACAAGTGCTTCCAGCTGGTCCTTCACAATGTCCTCTCCTTCGATCGCGGTTGTCAGCTCAGCTTGCATTCATTTTTTTCCTGGACCCGGTTTGCCCGCCGCCGGGTCAGGCGTGATGCCGCGCAGTGATTTAATGCCTTCTCGGAACCTCTGCCGGATTTCTGAGGGCGCCAGCCAACTGGCCCCGCTGCCCGCGAGCTGAAAATATCCTGCCAGCTGCGAATCCCTCAATTCTGTCGATGCCGGATCGAATGCCGTGATCGCCAGCAATCCTGCAGTAATGATTACGATCCCACGTACGAAACCGAATGCGGCGCCCAGCGCGCGGTCCACCCAGCGTAGCCCGACTTCGCGGATCATCCAGCGGGCAATCCGGGCAATGGCTCCGGCCAGGATCACGACCGCGAAGAAGATCGTCAAGAAACCGAACAGGTCCGCAAAGGCCTGCGACTTCACGTATTGCAGAAACCACGGCGCCAGCCGCGCGTATCCCCATGCTGCCGTCAGGTAGCCCAGAACCGCTCCTGCCAGCGAAATCACCTCAAACAAAAATCCCTGTGCTGCAGCCAGCAACGCTGAGAACATCAGGATCAGCAGAATGACCCAATCCAGCGCGTTCATTCACTCGCTGCCGCTCACCCAGTGGGCAGCTCACGCCCCGCCAGGGTTCGGTATGCCTGGATGTACTTCTCGCTCGTCTGCCGCGCCACCTCTTCCGGCAACGCCGGCGCCGGCGGCTGCTTGTTCCACTTGATCTGCTCCAGATAGTCGCGCACAAACTGCTTGTCGTACGACGCTTGCGCCCGGCCAGCTTCGTACTTATCGGCTGGCCAGAAACGCGAGGAATCCGGAGTCAGGACTTCATCTGCCAGAATCAAGCCATCTTCGGTAAAGCCAAACTCAAATTTCGTATCGGCGATGATGATGCCTTTGGTCAGCGCGTAATCCGCCGCCGTCTTATAGACGTTCAGCGTCACGTCGCGCAGCTTCTCGGCCAGTTCCCTGCCCGTGTGCTGCACCATTTGCTCGAAGGAGATGTTCTCGTCGTGGCCACTCAAAGCTTTCGTGGCCGGCGTGAAGATCGGCTCCGGCAGCTTGCTGGAATCTTTCAATCCCGCAGGCAGCTTGATGCCGCACACGGAACCGTTCTGCTGGTACTCTTTCCAGCCCGAGCCGGACAGGTATCCGCGCGCCACGCACTCGATCTCCACCATCCTGGCTTTCTTCACCAGCATGGAACGGCCGCGAAGCTGGTCTGCGAACTTTTGCAGCTCTGCCGGATACTCGCTTACATTCGCGGTGATCAAATGGTTCTTCACCACATTCTTCAGGAAGTCGAACCAGAACAGCGAGAGCTGCGTCAGCACGCGTCCTTTTTCGGGGATCCCGGTTGGAAGAACGTAATCGAAGGCGGAAATCCTGTCGGTGGCAACGAAGAGCAGTTGATTTCCAAGATCGTATATGTCGCGGACCTTGCCGCGAGCGTGGAGCTTCAGCTCCGGAATGTCAGTCTGGAGAAGAATGCGATTTATTGTTGCTGGGCTCATGACAGATAAGACAGGCGAGGCGTTATTCTAGCGTTCCAGATGTTTTTGTCAACCGGGTTTGGAAGCGGTAAACGGGCGACGCCTGGAAAATCTGAGAAAAACTTCGCGCAAAAAGTTTGATGCTGTGAAACCCGCATGTGTAGCGGGTCCCACAGCATTGATTTTCAGAAATGTTTGTAGTAACCGTTGGCAGAAAGATTAACAGCGCGATGATTTTTTTCTTATGCTGACGCTTTCTGCAGGTTGCTCTCCTGCCCGAACTTGACCGAAACGACTTTTGAGACTCCGGGCTCCTGCATCGTCACTCCGTACATCACCGGCGCAACGGACATGGTCTTTTTGCTGTGCGTGATGATGATGAACTGCGTCTGCACTGCCATTTCCTTCACCAGTTCGGTGAAGCGGCCCACGTTGGCTTCGTCCAGCGGTGCGTCGACCTCGTCCAGGATGCAGAACGGGCTCGGCTGGTACTGGAAGATGCCCACCAGCAGTGACAATGCCGTAAGCGCCTTCTCGCCGCCGGAGAGCAGAAGCACGTTCTGCAGCTTCTTGCCTGGAGGCGAGGCCACCACGTCAATGCCACTCTCGGCAGTATTGAGTTCATCGGTGAGCCGCATGAACGCCTGGCCGCCGCCAAACAGCTTGCGGAAGGTGAACTGGAAGTTCTCGTTGATGCGGTCGAAGGCCTCCTGGAACTTCTGCCGTGAGAACTCGTCGATTTCCTTGATGGTCGCCTGCGTGTTCTCGATGGACTCCAGCAGGTCCTTGCGCTGGGTCTCCAGGAACTGGTGGCGCTGCTCGGTTTCCTTGTATTCCTCGAGCGCCATCATGTTCACCGGGCCCATATTTTCCAGCTTGGTCCGCATCTCGCGGTACGTGGTTTCTTCAAGAACGAGCTGCTCACCTTCCACCAGCGGGATTCCGGTATCGGCGCGAAGCTCATCAGAGCTTACGTTAAGCTCGTTGTGGCAGGTCTCACCCATGTGGGCGAGATCGGATTGCAGCTTGGCCAGTTGCTGGCCGAGCTCTGCCCGGCGATCGCGAGCCACGTTCAGCTCGGCGCGTGCCGCCTTGAGCTCCTGGTCAATCTCCGCGATGCGCGCACGCACCTGGTCGGACTCATGCTGCAACTGAACGCCGGTGGCTTCTGCCGCCAGCTTCTCTGCCGAGAGTGCCTGCAGACGCTCTTCAATCTGCGCGTTCTCGGCTTCCCGCTGCTGCTTCTCTGCCGCCGCAGAACGAATCTGCCCCTGCAGTGATTCCACTTGTCGTGCGGCTTCGTTCGCGAGTTGCTCAATGCGTTCGAGCGCTGCGGCTGCCGCGCGACGACGCTCTTCCAGGCCGGCCAGCTTCGCTGAGGCCTCCGCGGCAGTCTGCGCCGCGGTGTCACGCGCCGTGCGAAGCTCGGCGAGCTGTTCCTGCGCGGCGCGGATATCGTTTTCCATGCCGCTACGCTTCTGCTCCAGGGCTTCAACGGAATCGCGCTTCTCTGCCACCAGCGTTTCTTTCTGGTTGCGTTCAGAGCGGGTCCGCTCAAATTCCAGGCGATACGTGTTCAGCCGCTGCTCGGTCCGGGCGAGTTCGCTTTCAAGCTGCTTAAGCGCATGGCCTGAGGTAAGCGCCTGCTTTTCTGCCTCTCGCCGCTCTTCTTCCAGGTTGCTGAGCAACCTGCCCAGCTCTTTGAGCTCTCGTTCCAGGGTCTGAATCTTGTTTTGCTCATTCTGGATGGCCGCTTCCAGATCAGTACAGGCCTTCACCACGTCGCGCAATTCACGCTTGAGAGAAAGCGGGCCTTCTTTGCGCTGCTTGCCGCCGGTGACGGTCACGTTATGAAAGACCTCACCGCTCGACGAGAGGAAATACGCGTCCGGATTGCTCAGAGCGAGACCGCGCGCGGTTTCGGAATCAGGAGCTATGTAGCCATCGCGCAGCTTGGGCAGAATCACTTCCAGCGAGCGGCCAAATCCGTCCAGCACGCGGATGCAATCCTTCAGCCGCACAATCGGCGTTGGCGCAGATGCGTGCTGGCGGTTCTCTCCCACCGCGAACGAAAACTTCGCCTGCGCATCCTCAGGATGCACCAGGAATGTCGCACGGCCGTCCACATCAGTCTGCAGGAGCCTCATGCCTTCGTTGGCCGAATCCCACGACTTAACGACGACGAAGTTCAGTTCATCGCGGAGAAATTCTTCCACCACGCTCTCATACCGCGTCTCGACTTCAAGGAAGTCCGCCAGCACGCCGGCCGGAGTAAAGGCCTGACCTACGGCACTCGACTGGAAGAGCCGCTTCACTGATTCGGTTGAATAGCCGTGCTCGTTGATCACCGCTTCAAGCGAGTTGCGCTTGCCCAGCGCGGTGGCAAACTCCGCGCGCAAGGTGTCGAGGTGACGCTTGGCATCTTCTTCTTCCCTGCGCTTGCCTTCGATCTGCGTACGAGTCTCGGTAATGCGATCGCCGAGCGCGGTGACGGTCTGGGTAACCGATTCAAACTCAAACGTGATTTGTCCGCGCTTGCCGCCAAATGCCTCGATATCGAGCTGCGCCGACGAGATCTCGCGCTCCAGCCGCGCCGCCTCGCGATCAAGGGCGGTCATGTGCTCTTCTGCCTGGATAATCTGGTTGCGGACCTGTGACGCCGCCGACATCACTTCCATCACCTGCTGGCGACGCGCTTCCTGCTGGCGCTCAACATCTGCCAGTGACGAGCCCGCCGTTTGTGCGTCCTGCTGCCGCATCTGCCATTCATGCTTCGCTGCGGCGACTTCCGACGCCGCCGACTCGGCAAACTGCCGGTTCGCCTGCAATTCTTCGGACACCGAGGCGAGGTGCGTTTGCGCCCGTTCCAGTTCGGCGACGGCTGCTGCCGACCGCACCTCAAGCTCAGCGCATCTTTCCTGATTGGCATTGCGCCGTCCCGTGGCGCGCTCGCTTTCGAGGGCGATGGCGTTGACTGCCTGGCGGTTCTGCGCAATCTCGGTTTCAATGGCATAGCCGCGCTGCGTGCGTTCGCCGTGCTC
>JBAIYI010000328.1:0-4964 GCA_037915955.1 Terriglobales bacterium | reverse complement strand
CTTTCAGACCCTTCTTCGCGAAGATCGAGTCCGGCGCCGTGTCCAGTCCGCCGTTCGCGACGAGGCCGCCTACGCAGCCGACCCACACGTTCACGCGGACGCGCACTTCAGCGTTGTCGTCGCTGGCGGAAACCGGCAGCTCTAGAGGTTTCGAGGTGTCAACCCGATCGCGGCTGCTGCTCGAAGAGCCCTTGCCGCCGGTGAGACTGCCCAGGTCGAGCCAGCCGTACTTGTACAGGCTGTAACCCACCAGGGCCAGCCCGATCAGGAATATGAGCGCCCAACCGCCCTTTTCAATTTTGACTGCCATGATTTTCCTCCGCGTCTGTTTCGCTCAATCGGCCTTGGTTTCAATTACCCGATTACGAAATTACTCAATGCCAATTTCCTTCAGTTCTTCTGCGGCTCCTTGCCACCAATGGTTTTTTCCACCGCGCCGCCGCTGGAAGCGCCTGCGGCTGCCGGAGCGGCCAGCCCCATCTCGATCTTGAACTGCTTTACCAGTTCGCTGGCCTGCATCTTCTGGGCTTCTTCTTCGATCTTGATCTTTTGCTGGTCTACGTTGCCCATGGCCATATCCATGCGGGCTTCGTTGACCGCGGTCATCTCTTCAATCTTGCGGACCATCTCGTCATGGGTCTGGCTGATGCCGGCCACGTTGAACTGCTCCATCACGTCGGCAACTTTCTTCTGCCACTGCGCGCGGCGGTAATCGGCAATCGCGCTGAGCGCTTCCTGCGTCTTGCGCTCTTTTTCGTCCATGAATGCCTTCTTCACCGCCATGGCTTTATCGAACGCGCTACGCGCCGTAGTGAGCTGGCCTTGCGTGCGCGCGAGAGCGGCCTTCGTCTGTTCCAACTGCGCGGCAAAGCTGCCGGCGATATCGTCACGGTTCGCCTGAATTGCAGCTTTCACCTTCGCTGTCAGGTTCGCAATGTCCGCCTGGTATTTGGCCTCTTCGCGCTCAAGCAGCGTCACGTTGGCCTTCACCATGGCGATGCTCTCGTTCATCCGGGGTACCTGGTCATTCATGTCACGGATGTTCTGCTGGAGGATGAGCTCCGGATCTTCAGCCACGGAGATGAAGAAGCCGATAAACGACCGGATCATGCGAGTGAAACGCTGCCACATAGATAGCTCCTTTGCTTATGACTGTTGACCGGATTTCCGGCCCGCCGGATCTTTGGCTTGCGCTCCGGGCTGCGCTGCTGAAGCGGCGGACGACAATCCGCCGGTGCTGATGGGGTTTTCACTGACGAACGGCGCTACCGCGTCAGAGATCTTCTTTTCTTCCTGCTGCTTCTTGAGCCGCCAGCCGAAGAAGCGCTCCTTTTCGCGCGTGACCTCATCATTGTTGGCCTGCATCTTGGCGCGTTGCTCGGAGACAAATTTGTCGATCTCCGCCTGGATCTGCGCGTTCTCCTGGTTCTTGCCCGCTTCCAGTTCGGTAATGGCTTTTTCCTGTACCCGTTCAAAGGTATCGAGCGCGCGATCGCGGCGCACCGCGTCCTGGATAATGTCCTTGATGTCCACGCCAGCAGCATCCAGTGCCACCAGCACACTGGAACGCTTTACGTCGGCCGGCATACTGCGGATGTGTTCGCTCTGCAGCATCTCCGCGACTTTGAAGATCGAATAGCCTTTGGGCGGGTCCGGAATCTCGGCAGCTTTATAGATATCGTCGAAGGACGCCTCTTTTGAGACCGGCGTGGTGAATTTGGGCTCGGCCATCGCGAGGCCGGAGGCGATCTCAGCTACCGTCTGCGCTGCGCTGCCCGCCGACGCTGCTGGCGGCGCTCCCGCGGGAGTACCAGACGCCGCGGCCGCGGAGGGGTCTTCTACAGAAACAAAATAGTTGTACCACTTCTTAGTCATACCACCTCCAACACGGCAGTTGCGTGCCGCAGAGTCCCTGGTACTTTCCGGGAAGGCTTCCGGGTGGGGGAGTTCGAACCTGGTATTCTGGGCTGACGTGGAAAAGTACTTCTGTTCCAACGATTTGTCAATGCGGCTCATGCCCAAACGCTCCCCAGAAGGAAACATTACTCAGCAGTAATCAACGATTCCGAGCCAGCTATTGCTTCCCAACCTCTTACGCTACTCATTACATGCCCTGAAGTTACGCCCATCAAGTCAGCTAAAATGGGCAGTCTCACTGTTCAAAATGAACGCGGTTTTGAACTGACAAAACGCTGGAGTCAGGATCCAAAAAATTGCCCCCGAAAACATTGCCCACCGTGCTCAGCCAGGTGCTGGAATCGAAAGCCGAATATGATCTCCGCCTGCTGGCGCAGCAGCTGGGCACCAACTATCGCTCGCTGATGTACTGGCTGCGCGGCGACCGCCACATTCCCGCTTACTTGTTACCCCGCATCTGCCTGCTGGTGAAGAATTACGAAGCTCTTGACCTGCTGGAGAGCCAGGCCGGACGTGTCGCCTTTAAGATCCCCGATCCCAAGCGCACCACCGAAGAACAGTTCAAGGCAATCTCCGCGCTGATCAAGGACGTGGGCGAGGCGCTGGAGAGCATCGGGTCCACGCTGGCCGATGGCGAAGTTGAAGAACGCGAGCTTGTCGTCACCATTCCCAAACTTGAGGCGGTGATCCAGGAGTGCGCCTCACTCAAATACCTGCTGGAAGATCTCTACAAAAACAGAAAGAAGAAAAAGAAGTAGTTTCGGCCGGCAGTGAATAAATCTCACTTCCGCGTCATCCCGACGTCCGTGTAACGAGCGCGCGCAGTCATCAGCGCGCGAGCAGGGCGGAGGGACCTTGTGCTTGGTTCACAGAACGCCCTACTTTTCCATGTCTTCTCATCTGGGATGAAGATCCATTCACAATTGCGGTGGCCATTCCGAAAATTTACTCTCCAGTAAACCTTAGCCGGGGGCCTGCCCCCTTTCGGGCACTCTCGTTGCAAACACAACTACTTATGCCAAATCGACCCTTGCGTGACCCAACGTTTTCCACTGGGTCACCCAGACTTTTCCACAGCGTCACCCAAGCTTTTTCTTGCGTCACCCAAGCGTCTCACTCCTCACTGCCGAGGGCACTCTGTTAACCAGATAGTCATCGTCAAAATGTCAAAGAACTCGACTGCCCGTCGCCATAATCGCCATTTATTCGCTTTCTGTCAACAATAAAAAAGGGCCCCCCTTCCCAGTGAGGCCCGCTCTAAACTTACTTTTTTTCTACCTGCTTGAACCCGGCCGGGATTTCGAACAGGCCGGCATCTACGGCCGAATTGCTAAATGAGGTCACGGTCGTGGTCATGTCCATCAAGGAGCCGCCCTGGGCAGAGGGTGCTTTTGCGGAATCATCTTCTGAGCTGTCCTTCTGCTTGTGCTTCCCGAAGCCGCCCATCATACCGCCCAGACCTTTGGTGATTGCGTTCCCTTCTTTCTTTTCCGGCGCTGCGGCGGCGTCCTGTCCGGTGGTGCCGGGGTTGGGCCCCATGCCGACGCTTACAAAAGAAAGCAGAGGCATGCCGTTCAGCTTTTCCAGGTTCTTCTTATACTCGATCATTGGCTGGTTGATCTGCACATTGGGATTGCCCTGCATCACCGCGCCAGGAACCCAGTCGAGCTCTTTGGACATCTTTGCGTAGAACCGCTTCACTTCGTCATAGCCTTTGACCGGCGCCACGTAATTGTCGGAATTCACCCAGGTATTGCCGGACTGGTTGTTGCCTTTGCTATCCTGCGCCTCCATCTCCATGTCCACGCGGACTTTAGTTTCTTTGGCGCTGTAATTCAGGATTTCCTTGCTTCCGGCGCCGGGCGAAATGGAGATCTTTGGCTTGATCGTCACCTTCGTGTCGTCGCCCTTTTTCCCGCTGCGTTTGGCCTGCTCCTCGGCGGCTTTCCGCTTCGCCTCGGCGACCTGCTCTTTCATCTGCTCGAACGTCATCACCGAATAGGTCTTGTGCTTCAAGTCGATGTCGATGATGCGGCGTCCGTCCAGATCGAAAATCTGCGCCGTCCCAAGGGAGCTTTCATGGCGCATCTTGTTGCCTTTCAAACTTATGGTAATGGTGCTTCCGTGCATGGCCTGGCGCGCATCTTTGCTGAACATGCCGGCCATCTTCATGGCGCCGCTGGCCGCTCCTCCGGTGATCTTGCTCTCTTCCGTGTATTGAACATCGCCAAATGCGAAAGTGCAGGTGAACAAGAACGCACTGGCGAGAACAAGTGTGACTGCTCGTTTCATTAGGCAGCTACCCCTCCTGAGCACCGCATTATAGACCGGAGTTGGATGAGTTCAGAGCGCCGAAGAGAGGAGTTCAATGACGAAAGTGACCGGGCGACAGGGCTTCAAGGCATGAAATCCGGATCTTCATAAACATGCTGGACTTCCTGGATCAGGATATAAGTGGCGTTCTTGCCACAGCAGGAGCAGACCGGAAACCGCTCCCCCGACCTGAGCCAGAGACGAGCGGGTTCGCACGCCACGTGCACTGAGCGGTAGATCGCGGAGACGTTGGCCATGTCCCCGGTTTCGAATTGGACTTGTTTCGGCTGACGTATGTTGACGACTCGCATTTTCCATCCAGGGAATTGGCGTTCCCGGCAGGGCGTAATCAGGTAAAGCAAAGACCGTGCCACGGTAAGTCATTGAATCCGGGTGGCAACCATTTTGGTGCAAGTTGCTGACCTGCAATTTTTTCTCAATGTTGGGTACCTCCCGCAGCAGCTTGGCTTCCGTGACATTGGACGGCACGGCCGTCCTGACGTGGTTTGCCGCTTGTGTGTGCAGCACATCACGGGCGATGATCCGGCGCATGGAGGTTGTGCCGTGATCAAGACCACCACGCTGGCCCTGCTGTTGCTCAAATACTTTCGCTCTAACCGGAGGATGGCATTCTGGGCTGCGGTCAGCGGCGTGGTGGTCCGGACGCGGCTGCTGGCCGGGCGCGCACAAGAGAGATGGAAGCCTCGGCTTCCGGCTCTGCTGGTCTCCTTCCG
>JBAIYI010000698.1:0-3508 GCA_037915955.1 Terriglobales bacterium | reverse complement strand
GGTATCATTCGCGCCGGTGGCAATGTTGTGGTGCGCGCGTCCGCGGCCCACATGCGAAGGGAAGATCCCGTAGAGAGCGTTGTTGTTCGCCGAGTTGAAAGCCACCAGCCACTCGTCTGCGCAGATCAGCCGGATTCCGCTGCCATCAAATCCATTCACCGTAAAGCCGGTAATGCTCACGTCCTGGATATGCGCCGCGGGATTGGTCAGGCAGCCGCCTTCGGCAACCGCCGTGTTCGCGGCTTCAATACCGGCGTCCTGTCCGCCTGCATTCTCCAGCACCACGGTGCGATGCGGGCTGGACATTCCCTCCAGCGTAATGCCATTCGTGCCGATGACGACCGCGCACATGGCGGAAGGATTGCTGGGGCAAGGCCGTCCGACTTCATGATATGTCCCCGGCTCAACCTGCACGCGATCGCCGGGGCGAGCCTGATCCACGGCGGCCTGGATGGACTGTCCGGAATGGACTTTGATCTCGCGTCCGAAACAAAGTTGTGTAAGCAAGAGGAGCCCGGCAATGCAGTACTTCATGTGAGATTCTCCTGGGCGAGCGTCGGCCAAAGGCTAGTCCTGAGCTGGATGAGCTGTCAAGCAATCGTGGGGCGAGAGAAGGTCTACCTGCAAGTGGCAACATGGCGATTCAAGAAAGTCGCTCGAGATCTGGGTGGAGCAGGCATTTATGCCTGCGGTAAGAGACTGAGCCCCTCTGGCTTTAGCCACTGAGGTAACCAGCCGGCAAGTTTTCCCCGATGCCCGCCTGGCGATTTTCAGGGTATGCTCTTCTCCATCCTTATGTTTCTCACCGCATTTCTCGGTCTTATTCTTCTCGGCGCTCCCGCGCAGGACGCCGGCCGCGTGCAGGTCCACATTGATACGGAAGAGCCCGAAGCAGTTCTGAACATCGTGGGGAAGCAGGAAGCCGGCGGCACTCCGAACGATGAAGACTGGCAGCGCCTCTTTACCTCGGAAGGCTATCGCAGGCTGCAAAAGCGCGAAGCCGCCATGAAGCATCCGTTCTCTGACGATGACTTCCGCAAGTTCGTCCTCTCTGGCGATCTCCAGGCCCGCGCCGGCAAGCTGCGCGAAACGCTCGATAGCTGGAAAGACCTCGACGTGAGCCATGCCGCCGCGACGGCGCTCGCCTATCTGCCGGAGACAGCGACAATCCGCGCCACCATCTACCCTTCCATCAAGCCGAACGACAACTCGTTTGTGTTTGAAGTTGATTCCAACCCGGCAATCTTTATCTACTTGAATCCGGAGATGAGCCGGGAGGAGTTTGAGAACACGCTTGCCCACGAACTGCACCACATCGGCTTTGGTACCGCCTGCCCGCCCGCAGAAGTAAAAGCTGACACCGCCAAACAGCCCGCGCCGGTACAGACGACCCGCAAGTGGGCCGGCGCGTTCGGTGAAGGCTTCGCCGCACTGGCTGCCTCCGGCTCGGCTGACAATCACCCAATGGCCGCTTATCCGCAGGACAAGCATGAAAAGTGGGACCTTGATATGGGCCACTTCTACCAGAACCGCATCGAGCTGGATGATTTCTTTTTGAAGATACTGAAGGGCGAACTCAGCGGTGACAAGGCGGAGACTCAGGCCATGAGCTATTTCGGTGACCGCGGTCCGTGGTACACCGTGGGCTATCGGATAAGCACAACCATTGAAAATGCCTTCGGCCGCCAGCGCCTCATTAACTCCATGTGCGACGGCTCATTCTTCGCCGCCTACAACGAGGCCACCATGAGTCAGACCCGCGGCGCGGCTCATCCCGAAGGCAAACAAACCTGGTCACCGGAGATCATCAAGGCCATGACCGTGAAGCAGCCGGAAAATCAACAATAAACAAAACGGGCCGGCATGCAGCCGGCCCAGATGTGGAAACACTCGAAAGCTTACTCCCGCTCTCCATCCATAAACGCGCGCAGCCTGCGTGACCGCGAAGGATGCCGCAGCTTGCGCAGCGCCTTGGCTTCAATCTGCCGGATGCGTTCGCGCGTGACCTGGAAGTTCTGCCCCACCTCTTCCAGCGTGTGCTCGGAGCCGTCTTCCAGCCCAAAACGCATGCGGATGATCCGCTCTTCACGCGGGTTGAGCGTGCGCAGAACGTGCGCGGTTTGTTCCTTCAGATTGACGCGGATCATCGCCTCAGCCGGCGAAACACCCGCAGTATCCTGAATGAAATCGCCCAGCCGCGTATCTTCTTCCTGGCCCACCGGGCTTTCCAGCGAAATCGGATGCTGCGCGATCTTCAGCACCTTGCGCACCGTGGAAACCGGAATATCCATGCGCTGCGCGATCTCTTCCGACGTTGGTTCGTGGCCCAGTTCCTGCACCAAAAGCCGCGAGGTCCTTATGACTTTATTGATATTTTCGATCATATGGACCGGCACGCGGATGGTGCGGGCCTGGTCGGCAATGGCGCGGGTGATCGCCTGCCGGATCCACCATGTGGCATACGTCGAAAACTTGTAGCCGCGGCGATATTCAAACTTGTCCACGGCCTTCATCAATCCCATGTTGCCTTCCTGGATCAAGTCCAGAAGGTGCAGGCCGCGATTGCCATACTTCTTGGCGATGGAAACCACCAGGCGCAGGTTTGCTTCCACCAACTCGCGCTTGGCGTGCTCGGCATCAACGTTGCCCTGTATGATCTCGCGCTGGGTGCGGCGCATTTCGTCAAACGTCGCGCCTGCCTCGGTCTCCAGCCGTTTCATCTCGGTCTGGCAGTTGCGCATCTGGCGCTTGAGTTCTGCCTTCTGCTCCTCGCTTCGTGTTGCAGCAACCTTCTTCTCCAGCGACTGCTGCTGCCGTTCCACGCTGCGCATGTTGTCCGCCATGCGCGTGACCAGGTCAATCAACCGCTTCTTTTCGTTATTGGTGTAGCGGAAGCCGCGGATGGTAGTTGAAATTTCCACGCGCTTGCGCGCCACCTTCCAGCGGTAGCGGCGATGCTTCTTGGCTTCTTTCTTTTCCGGAATCTCGTCCAGCTTCTTTTCCAAGTCCTGCAGCTTGGTGTAGTTGGAGGCCATCTCGCGGATGAGCTCAATGGTCTCCTTGGCCCGCGCTGCCACCACTTCGTCGGTTACTTCTTCTTCATCGAAGACGACTACTTCCTTGATGGAGCGGACACCGCGCTCCAGTTCATGTCCCAGCCGGATGACTTCCCGGATCCCCAGAGGGGAACGGGAAATGGCCTTGAGCACGCGCATGTGGCCACGCTCAAAACGCCTTGCCAGGTCGATTTCGCCCTGGCGGGTGAGCAAGGGCACGGTACCCATCTCGCGCAGGTAAAGCCGCACGGGATCACTGGTCTTCTCCAGCACCTCGGTCGCGGGCGCCAGGTCGAGTTCCTCTTCGCCTTCGTCCACCGCTTCGGCGCGGCGGGCCCGCTGTGAAGGCAGCTCCGCATCTTCCAGGTCAATGCCTTCGTAATCGACCATCATGGAGATGTCGTCCAACTCGTCGGTGCCGGTCAGGTCGGCCGCAATCGCAGCGCCAGGGA
>JBAIYI010000096.1:0-8013 GCA_037915955.1 Terriglobales bacterium | reverse complement strand
TGTGATCTGAAGGTGCTATTCCTTCGCGGCCGCCGCAACAAGATTCGTGACCTTTTGGAGTGAGGCTTCGTCTTCCACGTTCAGCGCGGTCTGCGCGCGATCAATCTGGCGCATGAGTCCGGTGAGCACCTTGCCCGGCCCGACTTCGACAAACATATTCGCGCCCAGCGACACGAGCTTCTGTACGCAGCCCAGCCACTGCACGGCTCCCGTGACCTGCCGGACCAGCGCTTCCCGCGCCGGATCGGCTTGTGTCTTTGGCTGCGCATCAATGTTCGCGACCACCGGGACGTCAGGATCGCTGAACTTGAGCTGCTGAAGGTCTTTGGCCAGGCGGTCCTGTGCAGGCTGCATCATGGCGCAATGGAATGGCGCGCTGACCTGGAGCATCACGGCACGCTTGGCGCCGCGTTCTTTGGCCAGCTCAGCCGCACGCTCCACCGCCTTCTGCGCGCCTGAGATCACGATCTGGTCGGGCGAGTTGATGTTCGCCGGCGAGACCACTTCGCCCTGTGCCGCATCGGCACAAACCTGCTGCAACGTATCCAGCGGCATGCCCAGAATCGCGGCCATATTGCCCTGACCGGCCGGGACGGCTTCCTGCATGTAACGCCCGCGGTTGCGAACTGTCCGCACCGCATCTACAAATTCCAGCGTGCCGGCAACCACGTGGGCAGAGTACTCGCCCAGGCTGTGCCCGGCCACGAACTGCGGCACCACGCCTTTCTCTCCCAGTACCCGGGCGGCAGCCACGCTCACCGTGAGCACGGCAGGCTGCGTGATTTCGGTCATCTTGAGTTCGCTATCAGGACCTTCAAAGCAGAGTTTGCTGAGCGAAAAGCCCAAAGCATCATCGGCTTCCTGAAAGGTGTGGCGCGCGACAGGGTAAAGAGCGGCCAGCTCTTTTCCCATTCCGGCTGCTTGTGATCCCTGGCCTGGAAAGAGGAAGGCAAAGACGGGCAGGTTCATGCGTTCTCTTCTCTTGCTACGCCGGCCGGGGCGGCATCGCCGCGGGCCGTGAGTTCCTTTTCAATATGAGCATTCACGCCGGATTCGTAAAACTGCTTGGCCACGCGCACGGCGTTTTTGATGGCATTGGCGTTGGAGCGTCCGTGGCCGACGATGGCCACGCCCTTGATTCCCAGCAGCGGAGCGCCACCATACTCGGAGTAGTCGAGCTTGCGGCCGAAGTCGGTAAAGGCCTTGCGCGCCAGCAGCGCGCCCACCTGCGCCGTAATGGTGGAGGTGAGCGAATCGCGCAGCAAATAGCGCACGGCTTCCACCAAGCCCTCAGAAATCTTCAGCGCCACATTTCCTACAAAGCCATCGCAGACGATTACGTCCACGCTGCCGTTGTAAAGGTCGCGGCCTTCCACATTGCCGACAAAGTTGATTGGCAACTCCTTCATCAGGGCGAAGGCCTGCTTGGTGAGCTCGTTGCCCTTGCCTTCTTCCTCGCCCACGGAAAGCAGTCCGACTGTGGGCTTGGAATTATTGAAAATAGCGCGGCAATACATTTCGCCCATCATGGCGAACTGGGCCAGGTTCTGTGGCTTGGAATCCACGTTCGCGCCCACGTCGATCATGATCGATGGCTTGTGTTTGCCTGCTGAAGTTGGGAAGACGTTGGCCAGCGCCGGGCGATCGACTCCGGGAAGAGTGCCCAGGACCATTTTGGCTGCGGTCATCGCGGCGCCAGTGTTGCCGGCAGTGGCGAAACCTACGGCCTTTTTGTCGCGCACCAGACGCAGTCCCACCAGCATGCTGGAGTCTTTCTTGCCGCGGACAGCCTGCACCGGCTTGTCATCCATGGTGATGACCTGGCTGGCATGAACGATCTCCACCGCGCGATGCGGCGCGGACGGGTGGCTGGCCAGCTCCTTGCGGAGCAGGTCCTCCGGACCAACCAAGAGCACGCGAACGCCCGAAAAATTGCGGGCGGCCTGTAATGCTCCTTCGATCTCCGGTTTGGGGGCCCGGTCAGACCCCATGGCATCTACAGCTATTACGGTTTCCACGTAGGTGAGCGCTTAGCTTTCTTTCACTTCCATGACTTCGCGGCCTTTGTAGTATCCGCACTTAGGACATGCGCGATGCGGCAGCTTGTTCTCATGGCAGTTGGGGCACTCGGAGACCGTCACAGCGGTCAGGTGGTCATGGGCGCGGCGTCTCGATGTGCGAGCCTTGGAATGCCGCCGTTTTGGATTAGGCATTGCTGTTCCTTCCTGTACTGAAACTCAAAATTATTTTGCGGGCTAGCTGGGCAGCTTGTTCCGAATGGCTTCCAGCGCATTCCAGCGCGGGTCCGCCATGCCGGCAACGCAATTGCACTTGCCTGCGTTCAGGTTGGTGCCGCATTGCGGACACAGGCCCTTGCAGTTCTCTTTGCAGACCTGCTTCACGGGCAGGGCCAGCAGGATCTGCTCCTTAAGCACGTCTTCCAGCAGCAGGCCTTCGCCCTGATAGTACCCGATTTCCGTTTCATCGCGGCTGATGGAAGCTTCGTCGCCTTTTGCGTCCACACCCAGTGGGCGGTAGATCAGGTCAAAATCCTCTGCAACCGAGTTGTCCACCGGCTCCAGGCAGCGCGCACAGCGCATCTCGACTTCCGTCGCAAACTTCCCTACCAGCCGTATGTCGTCCACCGTCTCATGGTGGCCGCGATTCTCCCTGATGAGCTCTGCCCGGCCGTTGGCCGTAACGGGCGAAACCTGAGTCACTTCTTCGCCCAGATCAATGATCCCAGGCTGAAAAGTTTCGTCAAATTCCAATTTCCGGAGCTCAAGGTCCTTTATTTTAATGAACATACCACTACTCCGGAACTGAATCTGGGTTCAGGAACTCGCCAAACAGGCAGCAGGGGAGACGTTCTTTAGGATAGCGAGGCTTAAGAGAGAGTGTCAAGGTTGGGCGCCGGCCGCAGCTCTCCAGCAGCAGCCCTTTTCCACCGCCGCTTGCACACTTTTGTGACCGCCATCACAGCAGGAACTTACCCGTTCGAAGCACACTTTTCGGGTGATTGGAGGCCAGTTTATGAGGACCCTCCGGCTGATTTCAACGGCTGTTCTTTTGACCTGGTTGGCGGCTGTTTCCAGCATAGTTCTTGCTCAACACAGGATCTCGTCACCCTCGCACGAAGCCTATCCGTACGATGAAACGCAGCAAGTGACGATTGAAGGCAAGATCACCGAACTGAGCGACTTTAAGTGCCCCGTCACCGGCACTCAGGGTTCGCACATTACCGTGAAAGGCTCCGGCGACCCGGTTCAAGTTCACCTGGCGCCGGTTGAATTCCTGAAGGAATACGAGATTGTGCTCCACAACGGCGATAGCGTGAAGGTGGTGGGTTCGAAGTTCACCTATGAAGGCAAACCGGCACTGCTGGCCAAGACCGTGACGGTTGGCAGTGAGACCTTCACCTTCCGTGATCCCAAAGGAAAGCCCATCTGGTAGTTCGACGGGCCGGATGAGCCATTGCTGTTTCCAAGGGGGAGGAAATGGCAATTCGAGGGCCGAGTTCAGCAATGAACTCGGCCCTTGTGTTATTGATGTGGTGATCGAGATATTGAACTTGCCGTTCCGCTTCCCTACTTAGGGTGTTGAATATTCCTTGAAGCCGATTCCCGCGGGCGGCAGCAATGGCCCGCAATTAAGGTAACTTTTCAGGTTTCTGCTGCGTATCTTTAAATCAGGCCACCAGCGCGATGACTGACTTCCACAGTCTTTACCGGACCTATGCGCCGCAGGTGCATCGGTTTGCGCTGTTCCTCTGCGCGGACGCGACTCTGGCCGACGACATCACTTCTGAAACTTTCGTGCGTGCCTGGACCTCGCGGGGCAAGATTCGCGAGAGCACGGTCAAAGCTTATCTTTTCACCATCGCCCGCAATCTTTATCGCGACTACTTGCGGCGCAATCGCCGGCTGCAAGAGCTGGAAGACACTATGGAAGACCACAGCCCGAGTCTGCAGTCTCAAACCGAACACAAGGCCGAGCTCGATGCGGTGATGGCTGCTCTGCGGCAGTTGCCGGAAGTGGACCGCGCCGCGCTGCTCATGCGCGCTCAGGAAGAGATGCCGTACGAGGAAATTGCTGAAGCCCTGCAAGTCCCATTGACCACAGTGAAAGTGAAAGTGCACCGCGCCCGCCTGAAGCTGATGCAGGTGCGAAGTAAATTCCAGGAGGTAAAACCATGAAACTCGAACAGGATGTGATCATCGATCTTCTGCCGGCCTATTTTTCCGGCGAAGCCAGCGCGGCCACCCGCGCGCTGGTGGAAGAGTACTTCCGCGAGCATCCGGAGTTCGAGAAGACGGCCCGCAGCGCCGGAGGCCCACTGCACACGCTTCAGGTTCGTCTGCCCGGCCCGGGTCATGCCGAAGAGAAGCTGGCCCTGGAACGCACGCGGCAACTCCTGCAGACGCGCACGGCATTTCTATGGCTGGCGGTGCTCTATAGCATCATGCCGCTGCTGTTTCGGATTCGCGACGGCAAGATTGTGTGGCTGATGTGGGAGCGCTCAGGGGTTGCGGGGATTGTGTTTGGCGTGCTGGCCGCATTCTTCTGGATGGGATACTTCCTTCTGCGCCGCCGTGTAACACCACTCCACAAATATGACGTATTCATGTGGGTGGCGATCCTCTATACCGTGCTGCCGTTTGTCTTCCGCGTCCGCGATCACAAGGTGGTCTGGGTGATGTTTGATCCCGAGCCTACTGTGGGAACGGTGTTTGTCCTGCTCGCAATCGTGCTCTGGATTGCCTCTTTTGTCCTGCGTTACAAGGCGCGAAGAATGGAGCTGTGACTCAGGGATTGGTTGTGATCTCGCCGATGTTGGCCACGGTGTCGCCTTTCTTCATAGAAGGCACGCCGCAGATATAGAGCACGACGCCGGCGGCCGGAGCTTTGGCTTCATAGATCGTCCGGCCGAAGTAGTCAGTCACATAGCCGAGCTTCATTCCCGCCTCAACGTAAGTTCCTCGCTGCACGGTGGGATAGAAGATGCCGGGCTGTTCGCTTGTGACCGTATCGATCTTGCCGAACCACACAGGATGATCAACCACCGTGGGCGCGCCGGGAAGCATCTTCAATAACCGCATGACGCTGAAGGTCCCGTCCACCAGCAGCTTCACGTCCTCCGGCTTTACCGTCCCCGAATAACCGGCTTCCACGGCGATGGCTGGCTTGCCGCGAGTACCGGCGGTGTTATCGAGATAGCGTGAGTCGTTGGGATCTTTGGGACGGTCACTCCAGACGATGATGTGGTCGAGGCCGAAGGCCAGCACCATGTCATGTGTGGCCGCGTCCTGTTTGGCGTTGCCCGATTTCGGCCAGTAGGCGTACGGGCGCAGGTTCTCGTCCAGGTCGCCGCCGTGGTAATCGATCAGGTAATCGCATCGCTCGACGACCTGCTTAGTGATTTGAACCGAAACGCGCTCGGTCTGCGTGCCGTCCGGCTTGCCGGGATAGAAGCGGTTCATGCTCTTGTGGTCCACGGGGTTCACGTGCGGAACTTTCTGCTCGAATGACGGAATGTTGACGAGGGGCAGGATGATCACCGTTCCTGAAAGCTGCGCGGGATCAAGCTGCTGAATGACTTTCTCCAGCGCGATGATCGAGGCGTACTCGGTGCCGTGCGATCCAGAGACCAGCGCCAGCACCGGCCCTGGTTTCGCTCCATGGAAAACAGCGACGGGGATGGAAGTGGCTGGATCAACGCCGGCCGGAACATCGATGGCGCCAAAGGCTTTCTGTCCGGGCGCAGCGGAGGCAGTTCCGACCGTGAAGTTGTTCTGAGCAGAAGCAGAGCTGGCGACGAGTGCAACCAGGCAGGTGAGCGCAACACGCAACGTTTTCATGGCGCGCCAAGTATAGGCGCGTGGGCAAGGCAGTTTCTAGACCTTCTTCAGCCGCACGGGAATGCCCGGATCGGGCCGCAACGTGACGGAAGGTTCGGCCTTGACCGAAGCCGGATCAACTGCCAGTTCCACGCGGAAGCGCTGGGCGAACATCGCCAGCACCACGAGTATCTCTGTCATGGCGAAGCCGATGCCAATGCAGGTGCGTGGCCCGAGACCGAACGGCAGATATGCGCCACGCGGGCGGCCTGCGGTGTTCTCCGGGAAGAAGCGCTCCGGCGAGAAGCGCTCCGGATCCCTGAACCAGCGCGGATCGCGATGAGTGACAAAGGGAAAGATCAACACTTCGGAGCCGGGAGGAACGAAATAACTTCCGAAACGGTCCTCGCCGATCGCTGTCCGCGAAACCGCCCAGACCGGCGGATAAAGACGCATTGCCTCTTCCGCCACCGCGCGCGTGTAGCGCAGGCGAGAAAGATCTTCGTAGCTGGGTGCACGGCCATTCAGAAATGCGGTTTCCGCGGCCATCCGCTCCTGCACTTCCGGCCGGGTGCCGATGAGGAAGAGTGCCCATGCCAGCACCAGCGTGGTAGTTTCATGGCCGGCAGTGAGCAAGGTAGCCATTTCGTCGCGGAGCTGCTGCGGCGACATTGGCTTGCCCTCGTCATCGCGGGCGTCCATGAGCAAGGAAAGCAGATCGTTAAGGTGTGAGCCGGAGGCGCGCCGCTCTTCTGCCATGCGGTCCAGCACTCGGTGAAAATTCGCCAGCGAGTGGCGGTGCCGCAGGTTCTTGCGCGTGGGAAAGCTGGGCGGCAGGCGCAGCAGGGACCAGGCGCGGTCCATGGTGAAGTCGCGGCCGACGTCGAGCGTGTCCTGGATGGCGGCGATATCGGATTCCAGATTGGTGTTGAACAGCGCTTCGCTGACAATCAGCAGCGTCATCCGCATCAGGTCAGGGACAACGTCGAAGACTTCTCCGGATTGCGCCTGCTGTTCCCAGCGGTCCAGCGTTTCCTGAGCATGCCGTTCCATTGTGCTTGTGAAGCTCGCAACCTTTGACGCATGGAACGCCGGCTGGGCCATTTTGCGCTGGCGCTGCCAGAACTCGCCGTCACTGGTGAGCAGGCCTTCCCCGAGCGAGAGCTTCAGGATGCGGTAGCTGCGGCCCTTGCGATAGTTCGCGGCATTTGTGATCAGAACCTGCTGAATGTGATCAGGATGGGTGATCTGGTGCGTGGTCCACAGGCCACGATAGCGAATCACGTCGCCAAACTTCTGAGCGTAGCGCGCAAAGCCTTCCAGCGGCGCCTTGCGAAACGCAGGCGAGTCAGTAAAGAACGAAACAATGCCCGGGCCGGGCGCTTTGAGTGCTGGAGAAGGGAAAGCCACAGTCAATTTTAACTTTAACCTTGAGTACGCAGCCGCCGCTTCAACGGATTTGGCAGCGTTGTCCTGAACGGAACTTACATTCTTGAAAAACATAGAATCAGCGCATTCCGGGCTTACGCCAGACAGCAGCGGAGCCGATCCCTCATCGTGCTCGCCTCGGAAGCTCGGCTGCGCACTCACTCGGGATGGGTCCTTCAGAGGGATAGGCCTCTGCACAGGGCCCGGAGCCTGGCGAAGGATGCTTTTCAGAGCGAAGGTAAGTGGAGTCAGCTAAGCTGATGCCTGTGCGTTATCTGCTCTTCAACAAACCTTACGGCGTGCTGAGCCAGTTTTCCGGCGAGCGAGAGACTCTGCGGGAGTTCATCCCGGTGAAAGGAGTCTATCCGGTCGGCCGACTGGACCATGACAGCGAGGGTCTGCTGCTGCTCACTGACGATGGCCCGATGCAGCACCGGCTGAGCGATCCGAAGTTTGTCCATCCACGCACTTACTGGGTACAGGTGGAGCGTGTGCCGGAAGAGAGTGCGCTGGAACATCTGCGGCGCGGCGTGGTGATTCAGGGCTCGCGAACGAGGCCGGCAGAGGTGAAGCTCCTGACGGAAGAGCCGCCGCTGCCACCAAGAGATCCGCCAGTGCGGTTCCGGAAAAATGTGCCCACGGCGTGGCTGGAGATGACGCTCACCGAAGGTCGCAACCGGCAGGTAAGGAGAATGACCGCAGCGGTGGGCCATCCGACGCTGCGGCTGGTGCGGGCAGCGATTGGCGA
>JBAIYI010000055.1:0-3572 GCA_037915955.1 Terriglobales bacterium | reverse complement strand
ATTTCTGTGTCAATTCTGAAAGAGTCCCTGTTGTGGCTACGCTGGGCTCAGCCGCAACTCTGGCCGATGTGGCTTGGTTGCCAGACGCAGCGCGTCGCGGAGCTTCACCCGCGCCTTGTGTAGTTGTGACCGGCTTGCACCGGAGGTGATCCCCAGCATGCGGGCGATGTCGTGGTGCTTGTAGCCATGGAGGTCATGAAGCAGAACGACGCTACGATAACGGGGCGAGAGGCCATTCAGCGTGTTGCGCAGCGAAATGCATTCTTCCAGGTCGAGCTGCGGGGCATGCTCCGCCATTTCCAGTTCAGTCGCGGGCAGGGTATCACCGTCCAGTGGAACGTCACTCCCTTTCTTGCGGCGGAAGTAGAGCAGCACCATGTTCACGGTCACGCGATAAAGCCATGTGCGGAACAGGGACTGGCCTTTGAAGGAAGAGATCTTTCGCCACACGTGCAGAAATACATCCTGCATAAGGTCTTCCGCCAGTGACGGGTCGTGCGTCATGCGAAGACACAGGCTGTAGACATACGATTTGTATTTCTCGTAAATGAACTGAAACCCGGACGGATCGCCGCGTCCCGCAGCGCGAATCGCGCGTAGCTCACGCGTATTGCCTTTCGAGAGCTTGCCCAGCAGCTTTTCCATTCGAGACCTCCAGCCGGAAGCTCTCCGGCAGAAAAATTCAGGCCGCGCGAGCGCTTCCGTGATGTGCCGGCGGGAAATGGTGATGCTTCAGATAAAAGACCTTCACCGCCGGAAGCAGAAGCAGGGCCACGTACACGCCCGCAATAAAGCTTTCGGCCAAACCAATCAGGAAGCCGCTAACCGTCAGCCACTTGAAACCAGGCAGAAGGATTTCAAGCAGATGGCGCATTGCCGGTGACATCGGGAAGAAGAAGCTGCGCATAATGCAGATAACAAATGCCTGCATGAAGAGGAGCCCAAGAACCCAAATCCAAGTCTTCGCTTTCATCGCGGGCCTCCTTTCCATAAGCCTTCCTGTACCCATTGTGAGTATCGGACTCGGCTTTTGAGAGGGCAGTGATAAGGGTCACAGAACAAAGTGTGTTGATCGTAGGTTTTGGGCGCACCTGCGCGTGGTGACCCATATCACTGTCAGGGTCCGTCAGGAAAGACGAAACTTGGGAAGATTTCTTAAAGAGGTCCAATCCTATGGTGCAGGCAAATGTGCGTTTGACATATCCGGGAACAAGGCAATTCATGATGGAAAGCGGATCAGGACACCGCATGATCATTGACGATTCGGTGGGCCAAACCGGCCCCAAGCCCATCGAATTGGTGGCCGGAGCCCTTGCTGGCTGCACGGCCTTTGACGTGATCACGATCCTACGGAACAAAAAACACAAGAACGTGACCGGGTATGAAGTCTCAGTAGAAGCAGACCAGAAGAATTCACCGCCCCAGGTCTTCACCGAGGTGCGAATCCATCATTCTGTGACGGGCGAGGGCATTGACGGAAAATCCGTGGAAGAGGCCATTCACCTCTCTGAATCGAAATATTGTTCGGTAGGTGCAATGGTGGCGGCCAGTGGAGCGAAGATCGTGACCACGTACAGCATTTATGAGCCGGCTGAGACCAGGGAATTGGTTCCGGTAGCGTGAGCGGATCAAACGTCGGGTGTTGAGGTGGTTTGGACAGAATCGAGCCCGGGTATGTGCCTGGCGTGGCGGCCCATGAACTGGCGCAGCTTCTCGCGGCCTCGAGGATAGCGGTCACCCAGCTTGATGAACCAGCGTCGCGCCCAATCATGGTTTGCCGAAAGCAGCGCAAGGCCAACCAGCAGGAATAAAATGCCCTGCAATATCGGCAAAAACAGCCCGAGGATGCCGAGTACGATGAAGCTCCAGCCGCTGATCTCTATAAGAAGTTTTTTCTTCATTCCAACGCTCTGTCTGCTTTGATGCTCTGGTAGCACGGGCTGCTCCAAATTTGTTGTTACCTCGTTGTCGGAATGGCAATCCATAAGGAAGCTCTTATCACCCGTAGCTGTGACCAGCATCACCGTGGTTTTGCGCTTTGGGTGCGAGAGTGGAATTTCATATATGGAGGGTGCCATGATGACCGAGACAGTTGTGCATGCCGGAGAACAGATCGAGGAAGGTCTGGAGAAACTGAAAGAATTTTCCGGGAACCTGAAAAAAAGTTTTGTTACCGCAGGGGAAGATATTGAGCGCGGCTGGCGCAAAACCCGAGTGGCGGTGAAGGACACCGTGCAGGATGCGCGTTCAGGAATCCGGAAACGCCCGCTCACGGTTGTCGCAACCACGGCCGGTACAGGCCTGGTGCTCGGTACTCTTCTGGGATGGTGGATTGGAAGGCGGCGTCGTTAGCCCCGAACTGCCGCACGACACGGGTCGGAAAGGATCCCGCTCTCACTCCGTTCTTTCCGGCCCGCATCATCTATTGCGGCATGCTTTTGAGCTAGCACGCAGGCGGTGGACTGCAATCTCCGTCCATTGCGCACGTCTTTGGATCGAAGGTACAAAGACCGGTGCGAAGACCGCCATTCACCTGCTTTAACTCTTCTTCTGTAAGCATGCGGGCGCCAACCCGGCCGAGCACACGCGTGTTTTTGTGGGGCTTTTGCATTGCTGCTCCTTTCAGATTTACGGCCGTTCAACTATATCTCCGGCTGGAGAAGCGGAGATGCCAAGATGCGCCATCGTCGTTTTATCTTTCCCAAAATGGAACTGAGTGCCCGACGCATGTCTCCGGCAAAGACCAGACGAATAGAAGCTTAACGAAGGTAGTTTTCAATCGCCCGCGCCTGTGACCCGGGTCACTGAAGGGCACTCCGGCCAGACCTAAACTTTTTTGTTGGAGAGGAGGGAGTCCATATGTCCACTCCTGCAATCGCTGCTGCAACTCCGCTCGCCATTGCCGTAAGCTTCAAACGCATTCTGTTTGCCACCGACTTTTCCGAGTGTTCCGTGAAAGCCCTGCCTTTAGCAGCCGGCCTGGCGCGAAAGTTCGGGAGCTCGCTCACCGTGTGTCACGTGGTCACGCCAACACCGCTGGCTCTGGGTGCGCCGGAAGCGGCTCCGTATCTTTATGAAGCCGAGATTGAATCAGCATCACGTGCCTTGGAAGAGCTAGTGAAATCGCCGCTTATTTCCGGGCTGGACGTGAAGAGCCTGATGCCGTCGGGTCCGCTTTCCGATCAATTAGAAACCGCGATTCGCGAGAACAAAATCGATCTGCTTGTCACGAGCACACACGGCCGCACTGGCTTCAGGCGACTGGTCCTGGGATCGTCGGCGGAAGTAATTTGCCGGGTGGCTAGCTGCCCGGTGCTCACCGTCGGACCTGATATCACGACGCGCGAGGCCGAGTTTAAGCACATTCTTCTGCCAACGGACCTCTCTGAAGAGAGTTCGCTGGCAGCTCCTTACGTCGCTATGCTGGCCAAAGCCTACGGTGCGAAGGTAACCGTGTTGCACGTAATGCCGAAGGATCTTGCGGAAAATCCGGATGCGCCCACGCTGGCGGAACCTTTGCGCAGAACCATGATGCACGACTTCGCCCGTGAAATCGGCGGGGCCAAGCCGGA
>JBAIYI010000184.1:0-9481 GCA_037915955.1 Terriglobales bacterium | reverse complement strand
AGAGGTATACCTCACAAGGTACTGAGGTGGTCTTTCCATTGACTTCAAAGGTAATTACCAGTAAGTTGTCCTCGTTCCCTGCCCGTGTGCGAAGGTATTGACAAGTGTCGCTCAGAATTCTATTTGCAGATGACAGCGTAACCGCCCAGAACATGGGCAAGAAAATCCTGACGGAAGCAGGATATGACGTTGTAGCTGTCAGCAACGGCGCTGCCGCGGTAAAAAAGATCGCGGAACAAAAGCCCGACATCATCATCCTTGATGTCTACATGCCAGGCTATAGCGGTCTGGAAGTCTGCGAGAAAGTCCGCTCCTCGCTTGCCACCATCAAAACGCCGGTGCTGCTCACCGTGGGCAAGATGGAGCCGTACAAGCCGGAAGATGCCAATCGCGTCCGCGCCGATGGCGTGATCATCAAGCCGTTTGAGGCGAGTGACCTGCTCGCCATCATCAAGAAATTTGAAGAGCGCATTGCGCAGATGCCCGCCCCTGCGCCGCCTGCCCCTCCCGCGCGCAGGCCGGTGGAAGAAATTCCTGAGCTTGAGGCGCATCATCCGGAGCCGCCGCCAACCGTGGTGCTCCAGCCCATGGTGGAAGTGCCCGACCACATGGCAACTTCATCCGCATTCAGTGATTTGCTGGGTGGCGATAGCAGCCCGATGCACATGGCAACTGCCGCACCAGCTGCTGCGTCGCAGCCGGTAGAAGCCGCTCCTGCTGATTTTGATGTGCCGGTTTCCTGGCGTCAGGACGTTCAGCCTGAACCCACCATCGTGGCTCCGCCCCTTCCGCCGGCGCCTCCTGTGATCGAGACTGCTGCGGAGATTCCTGAACCAGCGCCAGAGCCGGTCACAGCTGCTCCTGTTGAACCGGAGCCTGAAGTTGCTGCCGCCGCACGCGCCGTTCCCATCCCTGTTTATCAGGAGCCGGCTGCCCCGCCACCTTCTTACGAAGTAGTGCCGACCGCTGCCGGTCCCATCGGCGATATTGACATCCCGCGCGAACCCGCGCTGCAGGAAACGGCCGAGGAGACCACGCGCAGCACAGTCGCGGATGCACGCGAACCGGGATTAATGCCTACTTATGCGGAGCCCGAAGCCCCGAAGTATCAGCCGCAGGCGTCTGAGCCTCCTCCAACCGAGCGAATACCGGCCTACGAGCCAGCGCCGCAGCTTGAAGTAGCGGCCGCAGCAGCAAGCGCTGAACCCGCGCCAGCACCTTCGCTTTCTGACGCTGAGTTTGAAGCGCGCGTAGCGGCTGCCATGGCCGCATACGGCAACGGGTCGAGTGCAGCTGTTGCAGTCCAAGCCGCGGTTGTCGTGCCTGAGCCCGCACCAGTGGCGAGCACCGTAGTCGCAGAACCTGAACCGGTTGCGCCGCCTGCTACCTTCGAATACCAACCGCCTGTCCAGAGTGCGGCTCCGGTGGTGGAAGCTCCGCAAGAGCAGCCTCAGACGCCTGAGGCGGCTCCTGTGCCAACCCATGAAGAAGTTGCCGCCCGGGTCGAAGAGGAACTGCCCAAGGCCGCTGCGGCCGTGGCGGAAGCCACTGCAGGCGGTCCACCGGAGCATGAGAACATCGCTCAGGTTGTCCATCGCGTGATGGAACGTATGAAAGGCGACCTGGTGGAAGAGATTGTGCGCGAGCTTCGCAAGAAATAAGCGCTTTGCTATTCACCAAGGGACGCTGCGGCGTCCCTTTTGTTTTGCCAGCAATTCATGACTGGTGCGCGTCGCCGTCGCCATCGAGTGGTTCGCACGCGCATCGCCGCGTTTGCCCAGTGGCGCTTGGCAAAGTTAATATCGTCATTTACCACTGAACATGTCACACGAGCTGCCAAAGACTTATGATCCCAGCGCAATCGAAGTCCGCTGGGCGGAATACTGGATCAACGAGAAGCTCTTCTCGGTGAAGACGCCGGAGCCCGGCTCCGACGCGGCGAAGCTACCGGTCTTTACCCTGCTTCTGCCTCCGCCTAACGTTACCGGACGGCTGCATATGGGCCACATGCTGAACCAGACGGAGATGGACATCATCATGCGCTGGCGGCGCATGAGTGGTTATCTCACCCTCTGGGTTCCCGGCACCGACCACGCGGGCATTGCTACGCAGATGATGGTGGAACGGCAGCTGGCGACGGAGGGGGTCACCCGGCAGAATCTGGGCCGCGATGCTTTCATCGAGCGCGTCTGGAAATGGCGCGAGCATTATGGAGGCGCCATTCTCGGCCAGATGAAGCGTCTCGGCGTTTCCGTTGACTGGGACCGCGAGTACTTCACCATGGATGAGAACCTCTCGCGGGCGGTCACGGAGGTTTTCGTTCGCCTGCACGAGCAGGGGCTGATCTATCGCGGAAACTACATCGTCAACTGGTGCCCGCGCTGCCAGACAGCAATTTCCGATCTCGAAGTGGTTCACGAGGACTACGCAGGCAAGCTTTACCAGATCCGCTATCCCGTTTCAGGCGACCACAGCCAGTCGCTCACCATCGAAACCACGCGCCCGGAGACCATGCTGGGTGACACCGCCGTTGCGGTTAACCCACGCGACGATCGTTATAAAGCACTCCATGGCAAGAAGCTGCTGCTGCCGCTGCTTAATCGCGAGATTCCGATCATCACTGATGAACTGGCCGACCCAGAGTTCGGCAGCGGGGCCGTGAAAGTGACGCCCGCGCACGATCCCAACGATTTTCAGGCAGGGCTGCGCAACAATCTGCTGCAGATCAATGTTATGGACGAGCAGGCGCGCATCAATGAGAACGGCGGCCCGTACGCTGGAATGGACCGCTACGAGGCACGCGAGAAGATCCTGCACGACCTGACACAGCAAGGTTTGCTGGTCGGAATCAAGGACCACAGCTACGCCATTGGTAAGTGCGACCGCTGCAAAACGATTGTTGAGCCGAGGCTCTCGACCCAGTGGTTCATCAGGATTCAGCCACTCGCAGACCGGGCGATTGAAGCGGTTGAAAAGCGCGAGATCGTCTTTACGCCGGAGAATTATGCCAAGACGTACTTCGAGTGGATGCGCAACATCCACGACTGGTGCATTTCGCGGCAGCTCTGGTGGGGACACCGCATTCCTGCGTGGCATTGCTCTGCCTGCCACCACATCACCGTTGCCCGTACCGCTCCGGCTTCGTGTCAGCAGTGCGGTGGCAGCGCGTTGGTGCAGGAGAACGATGTCCTGGATACATGGTTCTCGTCGGCTCTGCTCCCGTTTACAGTTTTTGGCTGGCCGGAGAAGACGCGCGACCTTGACGTCTTTTACCCGACCCAACTGCTGATCACCGGCTTTGACATTCTGTTCTTCTGGGTCGCCCGCATGATCATGATGGGCTGCCACTTCATGGCCGACCATCCTCAGGGCAGCGTTCCGTTCAAAGAAGTTTATATCCACGCCCTGGTCCGCGATGCCGAGCGGCAGAAAATGTCCAAGGTTAAAGGAAACGTGATCGATCCCATCGAAGTCACCGAAAAGTATGGGACCGATGCGGTTCGGTTCATGCTCGCGTCCATGGCTTCGCCTGGAACCGACATCGCCTTCAGTGAGAGCCGCACCGATGGCTACCGTGCTTTCGCCAACAAAATCTGGAACGCAGCCCGCTTCATGTTCATGCACCTTGATCGCGTCGGTGGCGTTAGCATCACCGGCGGCGCGCCGAAAGACGCGCAGAACAATCTTGAAAACCGCTGGATCCTTTCCCGGTTGAACCACGTTGCCGGAACGGTCAACCAGAGCCTCACGGAATATCGCTTCGATGAAGCCGCAAACACCGTTTACAGCTTCTTCTGGGGCGAGTTCTGTGACTGGTACCTGGAGATCATTAAGCCCCGCCTTACCGGTTCAGAAACAGAAGCCCGATCGGCACTGGCGTTCCTTGGCTATGTTTTCGAAGCGGCATTGCGTCTGCTCTCGCCGTTCATGCCCTTTATCACGGAAGAGATCTGGCATGCCATGTACGAAGGCAAGCCGCCTTCGAAATCGATTTCTCTTACTCGCTATCCGCAGTGTGATCCAAAGGCGCTGAACAATGATGCCGAACAGCAGATGGCCTTAATCCAGGAGCTCATCGTCAATATCCGGAACCTGCGTGCGGAACTGAAAGTCGAGCCAAAAGAGAAGACGGGCGTTCGCATCCACGCCGGCGCCGATATTGAGAAGCTCGTCAACGAAAATCGTTCGATGCTGGAGCGTCTGGCGAACGTTGACGACACACAGTTTGTTCCTGAGTCGCTGGCGAAGGAAAAGATTTCCCGGGCCACTGCCCAGTTTGAGGTCGCTCTGGTCTACGAGCAAAAGATTGATGTCGCGGCCGAGACTGAGCGCCTGACAAAGGAGCTCAACAAGAACAAGCCTTTGCTTTCCGGCGCGGAAGCTCGCTTGAGTAACCAGCAGTTCCTTTCCAAGGCTCCGCCGCACGTGGTTGAAGGATTGAAGAAGCAGGTGGAAGAACTCAGGGTCGTGATTGAGAGGTTACAGCGTCGCCTTGATGAATTAAAGTAATTCAACAGCTATGGAATGGCACAGCCGAAGAATCAGCGCGATCCTGGAAAACGCGTTGCTGGAAGACAAGGCTACCAGTGACGCCACCACACGCGCCTGCATTGATCCGCAGCAGCGGGCCACCGCTACTATATTGGCCAAGCAGGACTCCATCCTTTCCGGCGTAGGCGCCGTGGCGCGGATCCTGGAAATTTACGAGACACTGGACCGGAATGTGATTGGCCATCCAGAAGTCATCAGCCACGGTGAAATTTTCGATGGCGTGAGGCTGCGGAAGGGCCAGGTGATTGCGGTCATCCGGCACAACGCCCGCGTACTGCTCTCCTGCGAGCGAGTGATTCTAAACATCCTGCAGCGGCTTGGCGGCATTGCCACCTATACGCGCCAGTTTGTTGAGGCGGTGCAGGGGACCAGCGCAAAGATCCTGGACACCCGAAAGACCGTCCCCGGCCTGCGCGTGCTGGACAAATATGCGGTTCGCTGCGGTGGCGGCCATAATCACCGGCTCGACCTTTCCGATGGTGTTCTGATCAAGAACAACCATATCGCGCTGGCCGGAGGTGTGGCTGCAGTTCTGCAACG
Source organism: Terriglobales bacterium (assembly GCA_037915955.1). Lineage (GTDB taxonomy): Bacteria > Acidobacteriota > Terriglobia > Terriglobales > Acidobacteriaceae > Angelobacter. The sequence continues at coordinate 4,390 of JBAIYI010000184.1, read as the reverse complement.
CGCCATCCACAACCGAAGGAGTGAGCAGCCGATCGTAATTGAAGTTCGGAACCTCGCAGAACTGGAAGAAGCTCTCAGCAACGGCGCTGAACAGGTCCTTCTGGATAACATGTCGGTGGACATGGTCAAGGCAGCGGTGGCACGGGTCAAGGACGTAGGCCGAAAGGTGCCTTTGGAGGTTTCCGGAGGTATACGGCTGGAAAACGTGCGGGAGTACGCGGAAACCGGTGTGGATTATATCTCCGTGGGTGTGCTCACTCATTCCCCACGCGCCGTGGACCTCAGCATGAGGATTGTGCCAGCCTGATCTGAGGTTATACTAGGCAGTCCACGGCTCGAGAAAATACCCGAAAAGCCATGGCACGGAGGGGCAGCGAACCTCTCCAAACGGATCTCCGAAAGTCTGCTCTTGCTGCTCTGCGCTTCCGCTCCCGCGTGGCGTTGACGAAAGTGGCGGGCTTTATAAGTAGCTGATTCTAAATATCTAACATCATTTCCGTCACTCGGGCACAGCTGACTGGATGCCGGTTTTTTTTGTATCGTTTGCTGGATGAGTTTGCTCCAATAGCGAAACTTTCTGAAGGAGACGTTTGCTCGATGCGTAACAAGCTCTTCGTGCTGTTGCTTGGAGTATTCACTCTTTGCGGCTCAGCTCTGGCAGCCGACGAATACAAGATCGATCCCGTTCATTCAACCGTGGCTTTCTCAGTGAAGCACATGGTGGTGAACACCGTGCATGGCCGGTTTAACGATTTCACCGGCACGATTCTTCTCGACGAGAAGGACCTCTCCAAATCTTCTGTTGACGTGAGCATCAAGACTGCAAGCATTAATACCGATAACGCTCAGCGTGATGGGCACCTGAAGTCGCCTGACTTCCTGGACGCTGCCAAGTATCCGGACATCACGTTCAAAAGTAGTTCTGTGGAGAAGAAGGGTGACGGTTTTGTGGCGCATGGTACTCTGACCATCCGCGGGGTTTCCAAGAGTGTTGACCTGCCCTTCAAACTTAACGGGCCGATCAGCGCGATGGGCGGAAAGCTGCTGGGCGCCGAGGCAAGCCTGACCATCAATCGCCAGGATTACGGCGTCTCGTGGAGCAAAACCCTCGATGGCGGCAGCCTGGTCGTAAGCAATGATGTGAAGATCGATATCAACGTGGAAGCCAAACCGCCCAAGCCGGCTGCGGCTGCGGGGAGCAAGTAATCACCGGATTCTGAGAAGTGTTGTCTGCCGATCTCCTATTGCCGGAAAAGCTCGCTCCGCTGGTGCGGAACACGATCTTTTCCGGCAATCTGCATTTTTATGAAGTCACCGAATCCACCAATGCCCTGGCGCACGATATGGGCGAGCGGCAAAGCCAATCGCCTGAGCACGCGCCGGAGGGTTCAGTCTTTCTCGCCAATGAGCAGACTCAGGGACGTGGACGTGGCAGGCATTTCTGGCACTCCGAGCGTGGCACTGGAATTTACTGCTCTTTCCTGTTGCATCCTCCCATGTCGCCAGCCGACGCGCTATGGCTTTCCTTGATTTCCGGCATCGCCGTGCAGGATGCGGTGAAGGAGATCACCGGCCTTTCCGCGGACATCCGCTGGCCTAATGACCTATTGATCAATGACAAAAAATTCGCCGGTATCCTTACCGAAGCAAACTCCGAAGGATCGCAAGTCAATTATGCCGTGATCGGTATCGGCATCAACGTAAACCAGGCAGCGTTCCCGTCCGAGATTGCGCCGCTCGCCACTTCATTGCGGATAGAATCCGGAAAAGAGTGGACTCGCCTGGAACTGGTTGGTGCATTGATTCGTGCGCTCGACCGCGAATACCGCGGGCTGCTGCGGGCCATGAGCAGCCCAATACGCACGCCGGCCCTGCGCTTTGAGCCCATCATCCGCAGGGTCGAGTCGCGCTCCTCCTACGCGCATGGCAAGCTGGTACACGTGGAAGAAGATGGTGGTTACAGCGGAGTCACTGACGGCCTTGATCCCCGCGGCTTTCTGCGCGTACGCACTGATCGGGGAATGCGGATGGTAATTTCAGGCAGTGTACGGCCTCTCGCAAGGAGAGATGATGCTTCTGGTTCTTGATGTTGGGAATACGAACACGGTGCTCGGTGTGTATCAGTTGGGAACACCGGGATTCGCGGGAAACTACGAACCAAAGCTCATCGCCCACTGGCGCGTGGCCACCATCAAGACTCATACGGTAGACGAGTATGGTGTCCTCTTCCGCAATCTTTTCGCGTTCGGCAAGATTGAATCCACTGAGGTGCGCGGGATCATCATCTCATCCGTCGTTCCGCCCATGGATTCCACTCTTCGTGAAGTCTGCGAGCGCTACTTTCATCTGAAGCCTCTTTTCGTTGAGCCCGGCATCAAGACTGGAATGCCGGTGCACTATGACAATCCCCAGGAGGTTGGGGCGGACCGCATCGTAAACGGCGTGGCCGCTTTTGAGAAATACGGTGGCCCTTGCGTCGTGGTGGACTTTGGCACCGCGACCACGTTCGATGCCGTCTCGCGCAAAGGCGAGTATCTGGGCGGCGTGATTGCCCCGGGAATCGGAATTTCCGCACAGGCGCTGTTCGAGCACACGGCGCGGCTGCCTCTCGTCGACATTCGGCAGCCTGCCAAGCTGGTTGGCACGAACACTGTTACTAGTATCCAGTCAGGATTGTTCTTCGGGTATCTGGGGCTGGTGGATGGCATTCTTGAGCGGATGACCCAGGAACTTGGTCCGGAAACCAGGGTAGTGGCCACGGGCGGTCTGGCGCCGCTGATCGGCAAGAGCTCAAAGCACATCAAAGAAGTGGACGACCTGCTTACTCTGGATGGCCTGCGGATCATCTGGGAACGCAACACAACGGTGCAGAAGCAGAAGGCCTGAGCGCGTTGGAAAATTACTTCAACTACTTCACCGAAATTGAACATCGTTACCAGCAACGTCGCGGCACAGGCCTGCTTCTCTCCACCGTGGATTGGGCGCTGATCGAGACCTGGAAGGACGCCGGGATACCGCTTGAGGCGGTCCTGCGCGGGATTGACGAGACTTTTGATAAATACGAGAAGCGTCCGGCAAAGCCAAAGAAGATTAACAGCCTGACGTACTGTGCCCAGGAAGTGCTCAGCGCGGCGGAAGAAATGAAAGAAGCCGCCGTGGGAGCGACCAGACAAAGATCAGAAGGCACGCCGGGCCTGGAACAAAAGCAAATCGTGGATTACCTGAAGCGCAACGCGGAAACGCTGCGAGCAGTTAAAAATTCTGAACAGGTCGCCAGGGTTGCATCGGAGTGCGCGAGCGCAATGGATGAGCTGGCGGCTGAAATTGCGGCCAAGTCGGCGATCGGACAGTTGGAAGACCTTGAACGCCGAATGACGGTTCTGGAAGAAAAGCTGCTCGCGGCACTCACCGTGACGACACAGGAAAGTCTGTTGGTGCAGTTGCGCGCGGAAGCAGAGCGGGAGATTGCGCCTTATCGCAGCAAGATGCCGGGAGCGCAGATTCAGCAGCTCCTCAAACAATTTGTTCACAAGCGCTTGTTCGAACAAGCTAAAATGCCCAGACTCAGTCTCTTTTACATGTGAATCTCACCATTGAAAAAATGATCTACGGAGGCGACGGTCTGGCCCGTCTCTCTGATGGGAAAGCAGTCTTCCTGCCCTTTGTGCTGCCCGGCGAAGAGGTAAACGCCACCATTGGCAAGGAAAAAAGCAGCTTTGCCCGGGCCACGGCCGACCAGGTGCTGAAAGCGTCAGAAAAGCGCATCAAGCCTCACTGCCCCTACTTTGGATCTTGTGGCGGCTGCCACTATCAGCACACCGACTACAGTACGCAGCTTGCGTTCAAAGAGGCCATATTGCGGGAAACCTTCCAGCGCAATGCCAAGCTGGAGTGGAAGGGAGACATCATCACCCATTCGTCTGAGCCGTGGGCTTATCGCAATCGCACGCGAATGAAAGTGCGCGGTGGCGAGGACTTTGCTCTTGGATACCACCGGTTCGGCACCCATGATCTGTTGCCGGTAAACGAGTGTCCCATCAGTTCACCGGCAATCAATCGTGTGATCAAGCAGCTTTGGGAAGCCGGCCGCGCAGGCGGCGTCCCTGCCGATGTTACCGAAATCGAGTTCTTTGTAGACCAGGCCGATGCACGGCTGGTGCTGGAGGTCATCCACAAGCCTGGGGCAAAGCGAATCCGTGAGTTTGCCGGCGAGTTGCAAAATCGCATTCCCAACATCCAGGGAGTCGGAATCTTTGAAGAAGCGCCTGCCGGGTCCAATGCCCCGGCCGAGCTCAAGGACACAGTCGGCAACCCAAGCCTTCTTTACCAGATTGGAGAAAGAGCATTCCGGGTGAGCGCCGGGTCGTTTTTTCAGACAAACCGCGTCTTG
>JBAIYI010000784.1:0-3647 GCA_037915955.1 Terriglobales bacterium | reverse complement strand
ATGCAGCCGAACGGCTATATCGAAATCCGCGACCGCAGCAAGGACATCATCATCTCCGGCGGTGAAAACATCTCTTCGGTAGAGGTAGAGAAGGTGCTCTGCGATCATCCCGCAGTTCTGGAAGCGGCTGTGATCGGAGTCTCTGATCCCAAGTGGGGCGAGGTTCCGCTGGCATACATCACCTTGCGTGAGGGCAAATCAGCGACTGGAGCAGAGCTGATCGAATACAGCCGTAGCCGGCTGGCTCATTTCAAGTGTCCTAAACACATAGAATTCCGGACGCTTCCCAAGACCTCAACCGGAAAAATTCGCAAGAACGTGTTGCGCACGGAGGCGCGCGCAGCTCAGGGTTAGCAACTCTGGCGCCACTAGACCGGGGCTGCTGCTGGCGCACTTCAGCGCTTTTCTGAATCGTGGTTCAGGGGCTATATCTCGTTCTGCAAGCAGTTTGCCGGCTCTCCTGAGGCGGTATTCGCAAATCGTGAATCCGCCTCCGGGAGCAGCGCAACGCGTTTTCCCCCTGAAGTTGACGGCGCTCTCGCGAAATCCTGCATCCGCTCTCGAATATTTTCGGCTGCGCACTGTACTGCGCCACCAATCACGCATCTCAAGCTGTTAACTGCTTGCATGAAGTCTGTGCCGTGACTCGGCTTCGAGTGGCACAACACGGCACAGACTTGTTCTCTGTGGCGGAGTCTCCCCTACTGCTGAACGATCACCGCAGCGCTGTGATCACTGGCGCATCTCGGCACTTGTTGCGCTGCAATCCCGGATTTAAGTTGGAATCATCACACTCGAGCACGCAAGCTGCCCCGCGACACATGTTTCGCCTTCCCCCATCGTCACCCGAAGTCGCGGGGCAGAGCTTTTCCACACGATTTTCTCCCAAAGCCTGAGTCCTCGCAGCTTTCCTGCATGTGTTGTCTGGTTATCTTCCGGCGCGGGCGCTTAGCTTGCCTGCCGGCTTCTTTCTGCAGCGATGGGAGTGAAACGTGGTGAACGCGTAAAAAACGTCCGTGCTCGCGAGCTGCTTACGGCAGGCCGAGCAAATGAAAGCCCCATCCCGCTCTCCCGCCTTTCGCTCAAACACGAGTGTTGGACCCTCGACGGTCCAAGTCACCCGCGAATCCCGGAGTTCTCTCATCGCGCCCTTTCAGCTCAAATGGATATTCTCAGTTGTCGGCTGTGAGCTATCAAAAAGCATACACTCTTTGCCGGGCACAAGAGCACCTGCGGCATTGAGACATGAGGCTTGGCGCACGTTGACGCGTGTAGGTTTCTGCTTTGAGCAAGCTTGTCCAGGAACGCCACGCCCGGATCTCTCAAGCAAGGCGCGGCGCTCCTCTCGTCACCTCCGCACGCGGGCTGGACTACTTCTTTGCCTGCGTAGGTTTCCGCCATGCCTTGGCTACATTCACGAATTGTCTCGCTACATCCGCTGCCCCAAGCGGTCCCGAAAACGGCCCCTGCCCTTTTCCCGCCAGTAGAACGATCGTGGTGTTCTGGTGCCGCAGCTCGAACGGGTAGTCCCAGGCAAAGGTATAGCCGACTTTCAGTACGGTATCGGCCACATGGGGATCGTCCACAATTCTGATATTGAGCGCCTCGAATCCCTTGTTGCGCTGAAGGGCAGACTTGAGCTGGTCGCTGCCGAAGTATTGTGCATCACGCGCGTCCACGTACATGGTGTGGAAGTTGTGCAGGATGAAGTCGCGGTCTTTGGAATTGCGCAGCAGCTCTGACTGGTCCGGTGCATCCGGATCGGCATGCGCCTGCAGATTGCGTTCTTCCTGAGCGTAGCGGGCGCGTCTCTGTTGCTCGCGCCAGTCGGCCTGCTGGGCCGCTTGCTCCTGCGCCTGTGCAAGCCGAACGGAGGCGTTCATCTGGTCAAAGGCATCGTTGCCAATTCGCCCCGGCGCAGCGCCCAGTTGATAGTTGTAGGCGCGCGGATCATACCCATTCGGGCCGATTGCTTGCGAGCGAATGGTGGTTCCGACCGGCGGCCGGACGGGAACATTGTTCCTTGAGCTCTGGGCGTGGGCGCTGGCAAGCAAGACTGAATTCAGCAGAACTGCCGAACACAGAAGCCTGAGAGCGAGATTTTGTTTACAGATGACCAGGTGACGCATGGGTTTTTTCCTCCTGCGTCACAGCCTGCCAGCATCATCCGATTACGACAATTCACCGCGGGTAAATTGCCGGTGAAGCGAGGATCATCTGGAGGTTACCGCGTATCCGATTGATTTAACGATAGTTGCGCAATGAGGGTCAACGCGCGTCGCGCGTCTGTTCGGCTGCAGTGTTCCCGGGCAAAGCGGATTCAAAAACTTCCAGAGTCCGCGCATGCCATTTCTGTAGATCGCCCCACGCCTTTGGCGCGTCCCACCGTTCCAGCCTTGCTTTACCGGCAAATCGCTCCTTTTCGATGCCACACGTGGTGCCATCAAGACCGAAGGATTCGCTGATCAGAAAAGGAGGAATATGGATCTTATCCAGCTCTGCGGAGAGCCGAGCGAAGCCGCCCTGCTCCAACGGCGTCTCGCTGCCGTAGAAGTCATTGGTCAAATTGGTTCGCGTCAATCGCCGCAGGAATAGTCCATCCGGGCACTCAGAAACGATATAGCAGCTCTGCAGGTGTGCCGCATAACGCCATATTCTGAGAAGTACTTTGGCGTCCGGTCTTGATGGCAGTCCGGGATATGTTTCAGGAGATTCCAGCACCTTCAGGGAGACGTGCAGAGCTTCCTCCGTCTTAGCGAAAAAGCACATGAGGACAGTTTAGCGCAGAAAAAATCCCTCCTGGCACTAAGCCAGGAGGGAGGAAGGTTTGGTCATTGAGTTTGTGAGGATGATTGTTGCGCTTAATTCTGCTGCGGCGGATTGCTCGGCTGCTGTTGCGGCTGAGCCTGAGCCGGGGCCTGCTGGTCGCCAGCGGCGGCGTTCATGTCGCCCAGGCTGTTCTTCAGGAGGCTGATCTCCACGCGGCCACCGCGGGCACGCTTCATCTTGCCGTCTTGCGACTGCAGAGGAGCGTTGCCCATGCCGACCGTGTAGATGCGATAGAGAGGAACGTCGTGGTTCAGAACCAGGTAACGGACCACCATCTGCGCCATTTCACGGGAGTTCTCGATGGCGACGGTGCCGTTGCCGGGCGAGAAGCCCTGCACTTCAACGATGTAGCCCTTCTGGCCCTTCAGCGAGGTTGCGATCTGGTCAAGAGCGTCCTTGGCGTTTTTGCTCAGCGCGCCCTGTCCGGGACGGAAACGGATTTCCGCCTGCGTAACCGGGGTGTACTGGTCCAGCTTGCTCACCGTCTGCTCCACGCTTCCGATGCGGGTGTGCGCAGTCTGGGCGGTCTGCTGGGCCTGGTTGGCGCGATTGGCGGCGTCAAGGGCATGGGTGTCGGCTTCATTGGCCTTGCCCATCGCCTGGCGGATGCCTTCGGTCGCGCGCGAATCAACGTCAGCAATCATCTTGGCGTTCTTCGCAGTGAGCTCATCCAGCTCATTCACACGTCCGCGAACCGGATCCAGCTGGCGGTTGACATACTTTTTGCGAGCAAAGGGGTTCATGTGGCCCCAGAAACCTTCATGGCGCTCATACTTCAACGGCTCTTTGCCGGTAGCGCTCTCAGACTGGCTCTGAGT
>JBAIYI010000433.1:0-17789 GCA_037915955.1 Terriglobales bacterium | reverse complement strand
TCCTCCAGGCGCACAGTTCATTTACAGCGACATCAATTTCATCGAGCTTGGCGAAATCGTGCAGGCGTTGTCCGGCCTCACCCTGGATAAGTACGCGGAAGTCCATGTCTTTGGGCCCTTGGGCATGGTGCACACGCGCTTCCTGCCACCGCAGAGCTGGACGCCGAAGATCGCGGAAACGCTGGCTGTTGGAGATCGTAAAGTGCTGCGCGGCGTAGTGCATGATCCCATCGCGGAGCGTATGGGCGGAGTGGCCGGCCATGCCGGGCTGTTCGGGACCGCGGGAGATCTGGGGCTGTATGCGCAGGCGTTGATCGACCGGTCGACTATCCTCTCGCCGGAGCTGATAGAAAAGATGACCACGCCGCAGCAGCCGCCGAATGCGGTTGATGTCCGTGGTCTGGGATGGGACATAGACTCGCCATTCTCCAGTAATCGCGGAGCGCTGCTGCCGGTGGGATCGTTCGGTCACACGGGCTATACCGGGACGTCACTGTGGATCGATCCCTACACGAACACCTACATCATCCTTCTCACGAATACGGTCAAGCCGCGAGCGCCGAACAACCCTGTGGTTTCACTGCGTTCGCGGGTGGCAACGGCGGTTGCCGGCGTGCTGAAGCTGGATGTAACGGCTGCGGATCGCGAGAAACAGCTGACAATTACCGGTTATAGCGAAGTAGCGGCGGGATCACGCCATATCACTGCCCGCAATGGGCATGTACTCACCGGGATAGACGTGCTGGAGCGCGACAACTTCGCGCAGCTGAAAGGAGAGAAGGAAACGGTCACGATCGGGCTGCTCACCAACCAGACGGGGCTCGATGCGCAGGGCCGGCGCACCATCGATGTGCTGGCGAGCGCGCCCGGAGTGAAGCTGGCCGCGATTTTCAGTCCGGAGCATGGAATCTTCGGCAACCTGGACACGCTGAAGGTAGATAACGGCACCGATCCTGTAACTGGGATTCCGATCTACAGCCTGTACGGCGGCACCGATGCCAAGAAACGACCGCCTGCCGATGTGCTGAAGACACTCGATGCGGTTGTGTTCGACGTGCAGGATGCCGGTGCAAGGTTCTATACCTATCCGGCGACACTGGGATATCTGTTGGAAGCAGCAGCGGCGGCGAATGTCGGAGTGTTTGTTCTCGACCGGCCCAACCCTGTCACCGGCTCAATCGTGCAGGGACCGATGTCATCTCCGGAGTTTCCGGCGTTTACCAATTACCATCCGATTCCGATCCGCCACGGAATGACACTTGGAGAGCTCGCGCAGCTCTACAATGTGGAGAGAAAGATCGGCGCGCGGCTGAAGGTGATCGCCATGGACGGCTGGCTGCGTGGTGACTGGTTCGATTCGACCGGATTGGTATGGACCAATCCATCACCCAATCTGCGCTCAATGAATGAGGCCGCATTGTATACGGGAGTTGCGATCGTGGAGGGTACGAATGTTTCCGTCGGTCGAGGAACGAATACGCCCTTCGAACTCCTGGGCGCACCATGGGTGAATGCGAAAACTCTGGCGGAGTACCTGAATGCACGTCTGATCCCGGGAGTACGATTTGTGCCAGTTACGTTTACACCAGACAGTGGCCCGTACGTAGGAAAGGCCTGCGGAGGCGTGAACATTATTGCTACGGATCGCAATGTGCTGGACGCGCCGGAAATGGGATTCGAGCTGGCTGTCGCGCTGCACAAGCTTTTTCCGAATGACTGGAAAATCGATCACCTGAACGGCCTTGTGGCAAATCAGGCGGTAACGGACCAGGTAGCAGCGGATACCGATCCACGGATCATCGCGCAGAGCTGGCAGGAAGACCTGCAGAAGTTCAGAGCACTGCGGGTACCGTATCTCCTATATAGGTGAACCGCGGGCAGTTTGCTACATGCGATAGTGCCAATATACTGATGCAATGCCCGATCTCCATATAGGCACCTCCGGCTGGTCTTACACCAGCTGGAAGCCGGCCTTCTTTCCCGAGCAGCTGCCTTCGAAGCGGTTTCTCGAGTTTTACGGCACGCAGCTGAACGCGGTGGAGTTGAACGCAACCTTCCGGCGCATGCCGACCGCGAGCGCGATTGCCGGCTGGGTTGGCGCGACGCCTCAGGATTTTTGCTTTACCGCCAAGGCTCACCAGTCCATCACGCACTTCAAGCGCCTCAAGGGAGCGGAGGAGTCGATGCGCTTTTTTCTGCAGGCAATCGATCCGATGCGGCAGGCAGGCAAGCTGGGCCCAATCTTGTTTCAGCTTCCTCCCAACCTGAGGGCCGACGCAAGTCTGCTCCGGGAATTTGTGCAACTGCTGCCAACGGCCTACCAGTTCGCCTTTGAGTTCCGGCATGAGAGTTGGTTCATCGAAGCTGTCTATGACATATTGAGGAGCAAAAACGTGGCGCTGTGCTGGGCAGAGAGCGAAAAGATTACCACGCCGAAAATCGCTACAGCCGATTTTCTGTATTACCGATTCCGCGAGCCGGAGTACAGCACTCCGGATCTGGAGCAACTGGCCGAGGAACTGAAGAAAGAGCGCGAGCGGAAAGAGGTTTACGCGTTCTTCAAGCATGAGGAGCAGCCGGAAAGCGCGCTGAATGCGGTAACCGTGGCGAGAAAGAACGGGATTGAAGCGAAGCCGTTTGTGCTGCCGGAGAAGAGACGGGCGGCCAGGAAGAGTTCGGCAACGGCACACCCTTGAGACAGTGCTGGATTGCCAGGATCGCCGGGATTGCCAGGCGTGATGATTTGGATTCAACGATGCAATGTCTTGAGCACACCTTTGAAACGCAGAGGAACAGAGGACGCAGAGGGATTGAGAAGAAATTGAAGAGCGTTGCCGTTTGTCTGGCATAAAGCGTAAGAGGTGGTGAAGAGAGACAAGCTGGGCCGTTGTATTCGCGTTCGCAAGTGGCAATACTGTCAGCCCCGAGAACCATGTCGGTTATTGGCCGATTGGGTGCCTCGCGGCCATACTGGTCTACATGAAGCCGGCCGACCAGAGGGTGCTCCGAGGGTTCCTTGACTACCTCAAAGTCGAGAAAGGGCTGGCGGCGCTTACGATCAGCGGCTACTCATCAGATCTGGAGCAATTTGCTGATTTCCTTGAGCAGCGACGCCGTGAGCTGGTCCACGCGCGCAAGGAGGACATTCGGGGATTTCTGAACCAACTGTTTGCACACGGAGTGGGTGACCGCTCAGTAGCGCGAAAGCTTTCCGCACTACGACACTTTTACAAATACCTGCTGTTGGATCGCTTGATTCAGCACGATCCCACGCTCGATATTGACTCTCCTAAGCAATGGAAGGTCCTGCCCAAGGCGCTGGCGTCGACGGAGATCGATGGCATGCTTGAATCGAGAGCAACGGCCGAAGGGCATGGCAATCCGAAATTAACGGTGGCCTTTTCACAGCGCGATGTGGCGATGCTGGAAATGCTCTACGCGGCCGGGCTGCGCGTTTCAGAAATCGTCGGAATCAAACTTGAAGATCTAAAGCTGGAGTTCGGGCACGTGCTGGTGCGCGGCAAGGGGGATCAGGAGCGACTGGTGCCGCTGGGCCGGGCAGCACAGGAAGCGCTGCGATCGTATCTCTCCGACGGGCGCGGCACGTTACTCGGGCAGAAGGTTTCTGCGATGTTGTTTGTGCGTCGCGGCGGAGCAAAACTGACGCGGCAGCGCGTGTGGCAGATGGTGAAGAGCGCTTCCGCTCAGGGAAGACACGCGAGCCCGCACATGCTGCGGCATAGCTGCGCAACGCATATGGTGGAGAACGGCGCTGATCTTCGGACCGTGCAAACGATCCTCGGCCACGCTGATGTCTCCACAACGCAGGTGTACACGCACGTGGCTCTGGACCGACTCAAAAATGTGTACCGTCGCTATCACCCGAGAATGAAGAATACAGGCGGGAACGGCCGTGAACGCTGAAACCAAAGCGAACCCGGAAACCCGGAAAGGTATCGTGCGATTTCTGGAGCATCTGCGCTCGGAGCGGCACGCCTCGCCGCACACGCTGCGGGCTTACTCGAACGAACTGGAGCGATTTTGTGAGTACGCCGGACCGGAGATCCGGTGGAAAGACATCGACCACGTTTTCGTGCGCGGTTTTCTGTCGTCTTTACATGAGGCCGGTCTGAGCAAAGTCTCCATCGCACGGGCGCTAGCCGCTGTGCGGTCGATGTATAAATGGCTGGCGCGTGAAGGCGTGGTGAAGCAGAATCCAGCCAAGCTGGTTGCCACTCCCAAGTTGCCTAAGAAGCTGCCACGCGTACCCACCATGGAAGAAATCAGTGGCTTGCTCAACGTACCACTTCCGGAACACGCCGCTTTTCCCGAGCGCGACAAGGCTATCTTTGAACTACTCTATGGTTGCGGGCTGCGCAATTCAGAACTGGTGGGAATCGAGTTGAGCGACATTCAGGAGGCAAACGGCGTGATCCTGGTGCGCGGCAAAGGGAAGAAGCAGCGCTATGTCCCGCTGGAGGGCGCAGCGCAAGAAGCGCTGAGCGCGTATCGTGCGGAACGCCAGAAGCTGCTGAATGCGGCAGGAAAGAGCACGCGGAAGCTGTTCATCAACCTTCGCGGTGGACCGCTGACAACTCGCAGCGTGGGACGGATCGTGAAACAGATTGCCATCGCCCGTGGACTGCCGCCGGACATCCATCCTCATACGCTGCGGCACGCCTTTGGCACTCATATGCTGGCCGAAGGCGCCGACCTGCGGGCAATCCAGGAACTGCTAGGACACGAACGCCTGTCTACTACGCAGAAGTACACACAGCTTTCTATGACGCAGGTCATCGAGGTCTACGATAAAACCCATCCTCGGGCCAAGTAGTTCGGCCTTGGCGATGTAACGTCGCCCGCGTTTACGTGAGGATGAAGCGGCTTCCCGCCTGATCAGGCTGCGTTGCGAAACAGGCTGCTGTATGATGCTGATGCAGGCAGATCGCCCATGAAAACAATCGCCTCAGTCATCGTGTTCTTTGCGCTCTCCGCAATATCCCTTGCGCAAAAGCCGGCAACGCCGGCCAGTAAAGCGCCCACAAAGCAGCCCGTGACCGGGGTGCCAACAGACCAGGAGGTGTTCAAGCTGCTGGAGTTGCTTCAGGTCGAAGACGGGGTAAAGGCGACGATCGAGACCATGAAGGACCAGCTTAAGGCAGGCGCGGAGCAAAACTTCCGCGATCGCATCCCGAATGCCTCGCCTGAACAGCTCAAGAAGGTGAGCGCGATTGTGGATGACTCCTTTAGCGAGCTCAAGCCGGATGACATGGTGAAGAACCTGGTGCCGATTTACCAGAAGCACCTGACGCGGGCCGACGTGCGGGCGCTGATCGCTTTCTATAGTTCACCGGTCGGCCAGAAGCTGCGCCGTGAACAGCCAGCCATGATGCGCGAAACCATGGAAGTGAATTCCGCAACGCAGCGCGTGAAGCTGGAAGCAGTCCTGGCAAAGATGGACATGCGGATTGAGCAATACGCGAATGAGCTGAGGGCGGGCGCAGACAAAAAATAAGCTAGACTTCTGCCGTGGTAAACTGCCTGCGTTCCTGCTCGGCACGGCGCGACTCCTGCCCACCTTCCAGAGTCATATCGCGTTCGCCCAGGCGGATACCGACCTTCTTCAGGAATTCATTGGGCGCGAGTCCGCCGGCAAAGATCCAGACAAAGTCGTTCGGTATTTCGTGCCGCTGGCCCTTTATGTCGAGTGCCACAGAGTCAGACTTGAACTCCAGCGGGTTGGAGTTGAAGATCACGTTAATCTTGCCGCTCTTCATGCAGTCTTCCATCCGGCGAAGATTGCGGTCCTTGATGCGTCCGAAGCGCTCCTGCCGATAGGAAAGCGTTACGGTGTTGCCCTTCTGCTGCGCCAGTCCCATGGCGGCTTCCACCGCACTGTCACCACCGCCGACCACGAGGATCTTCTTGTTGATGTAATGGTCAGCCTCAATGAGGCGGTACATGACTTTGGGCAGATCTTCGCCTTTTACCCCGAGCTTGCGCGGTTCGCCGGCACGACCGAGGGCGAGGACCACGGCACGGGCTCGATATTGGCGGCTTGAAGTACGTATGGTGAAGCTGCCATCCTGCAGTTTGAGGATGTCTTCGACTTTCTCTCCGGTAGAACAGTTGAAGTCAGAGCGATTCAGAACCATGTCCCAGAAGGCAAGCAACTGCTCTTTTGAAAGCTGCATTTTGTTGAACTTGCCATACATGGGAAACTGCACCGGGCTGGTCATGACGAGCTTTTGGCGAGGGAATTTGGCCACGGTGCCGCCGACTTCGTCGCGTTCGACGGTGATGTAATTCAATTGTTTTTCGATGGCACGGAGAGATGCGCTGATTCCTGCAGGTCCTGCGCCGACGATGAGAACGTCATAGAGTCCTGGGTCATTCGTCCGTAGCCGCGATTGCAGGCGGCGGGCAACGATGTCTATGCAGTCGCGGCCTTCATTCACGGCATTCTTGATCAGCGCCAGCCCGCCGAGTTCGCCCACGATGAAGAGGTCTTTGATATTGGTTTCATATTCAGGCGTGAGGTGAGGCAGGTCCTTGCTCATGCTGGGGCTGGCTTTGACCATGGAGATGGCGCCCACGGGACATGCATCTGCGCAAAGGCTGTGACCAATGCATTTGTGTCCGTTAACGATGGCCGCCTGGCCTCCCAGCATGGCGAGCACGTCGCCCTCCGGGCACACGCTGGTGCAGGTGCCGCAGCCGATGCAATGGTTGGTATCAATGTGCGGGTGCATGCCACGCGGACCGTCCGAGAAGAGCTTGCCTTTCTCGGCTGCGTCGCGCGCACGTGCTTCACGTACACGCTGCTTCTTCACATAGCTGACGGTAAAGAACATCGTGACTATGACGGCAAAAATGAAGGCCCCAAGACTTTCCATAACCTACCTGAGCAATCCGAAGAGAACCGCGATTACCACATGCGTTACGGCGAGCACGGCAAAGGAGTAACTGAACGGACGATGGATGACGTGCCAGAGATGAAAGATCTGCTGCGAACGGCTGAGGAATAACAGCTTCTTTGCCATGCGCGCCTGCTCGCGAGCGATCTCAACGACGCGCTCCAGCCGGCAATCACGCGAACGCAAAATCCCGCCGAAGGTGAACAGCTTGCCGAAGAATCCAAGGGTATGCCGGCGCAGCCGGGCGACACGGAACGGCCGCAGGAAGTCGAACCAGAAAAGGCCAATCAGCGCGAAGAGCATGGGCTGGCGTTCCACACGCTGAGGCGAGGGCAGGCGGAAGAGCGCTGCGAGGTCGGCGGAGCGCACGATCCGCTGCTGCGAAAGCTCGGCCATCAAGCGCTCCTGCACCAGCCTGGATTCCTGCAGGGAAAGTTCTGTTGAGTTCCTGCTGCGCGGAATCTGGGCATAGACATAGCGGCCCACGATTCCGCTGGCAGCCACGGCGACCATGATCCAGTAAGCCATGCCTGCAATGCCGCCGAATTTGAATGAAGCATGGAAGGCGATCACAACCGGCGCGACGAGTCCCATCAAGATATGGAAGTCGAGCCAATGGCGGGTATTTCCCATTTTGCCCAGCCACGCCCAGCGCTTGCGGAGCGGATACAGAAAGATCAGGGCAAACAAGAAGAACCCAAATATTCCGAGCCCGAGCCCGATGGGTCCGCTGGGTTTCAGCATGAGGTGGCGGGGATGGTAGGGGCGGTCTTGCGGGTCTGAGATGTAGTAGCCAAGTCCGTATACCAGGATGGCCGCAGTGGCCATGACAGCCAGCATAGTCAGGAGATTGATGACGAGTTTGTGCGCCCGACGAGGTTGTTCGGTCGCATGGGCCGGAACGGTGGTGATGGAATAAGTGCTCATTGTTCTTTCGATTTCAACTTTTCAAGATTCACTTCTGAAGAGACGCTCACAGAAAAAAGGTTGTAGTCGCTGAAGCGATGGATATTCTTCCAGTGCTGCTTCGGGGTATTCACTTCCACGGTGGCTTGTGAAGGCAGCCAGTAGGTCTTCGATTCGCGAGGGAACGCCATGGAGGCGTACTCCACGTCACTACGAAAGCTCTTCAGGCCAAGATCTTCCATGCTGGAACCGAGTTCAGTCGTGATGTGCTGCACGATGCCATTCTCCGGATCAATGACGGCGGTACCAGCCAGGGAGAGTGGATATTCACGGCCACGCAGCAGGAGCGCAACTGGAGTGGGGCGCCCTTTCACGTGCTGGAAATGGATTTGAGCGAAAGTCCTGTTGCCGGAGTGGATATCCTGAAGGCGATCAAAGGTGAAGCTGGGCTGGTAGTAAGGATGAAACACCAGCAGCTGTGTGGCGAAGCCGTTGGAGATGAGCAGGGAGACATGCTTTTTTATGTGGCCCGTTTTGTGGGCCTCGCGGGCTTCATAAATCATCGGCTCGTTACCCTGATTCTGGGCGATGACAATGTACTCGTATGCCGATTCCACGCGCTCTTCTGTCTTGCCTTTGAGATTGAATTTTTCCTGTATGACCTGCTCGTTGCACTTTACGTCGCCAAGACGGGTAAGGAATTGATTGACGGTAGCGCCGGTGCGGTTCAGGATCTGGTCGAGCGTTGGACCTTGGGCTGAGGACGGAGCGGAAACAACGCAGAGCAGGAGCATGAGGAGGAATTGGGAAAACTTATTTAACACTGTGCCTCCCTGAATCAAAGCGATAGCCCATGGTGATGAGCCATTGATCGAAGTTCTGCTGCGGGCTGCGCTGCAGGTTTACGCCGGACTCGACGAAGTAGTGTGTGCCCAGGTTCAGGTCAATGGTTGAGCCGAGCAGCTTGTAATCTGTGGGCACGTTGAGAGACGAAATGAAATTCTGCTGGCCGGCAGTGACTTCAATGCGGACGATCTCGGAAAAGTTGCGGGAGAGCGACGCTGCGCGGTAGTTGCCGCTGCCGAACGAGCTGGTGAACGTGGAATAGCGAACGTCACCGCGCAGGCCGGTGAACCACATGCGGCCCAGCGTGAGCCCGTAAAGCTGGTTAAGGGAATGCTGCGGATCGCCGGAGCGAGTGCTCTGTCCGAAGTTGTTATAGATGCTGATGCGCCCAGGCAGTTCGAGCCGTGAGCCGACGCTGAATCCCTGAAAGAGGAATTTATCGAGCAGTCCGGTGCCTACCAGGTTCGGATCAAAGGTCGGGACATCGCGGAAGTAGTTGTGGTTGAGGTCAAAGGAGAGGCGCGAGAATGGCTGCACTCGTAAGGTGGCGAAGCTGCGGCTAAGGCCGTCTGCAACGCCGCCCGAAGGCAGCCGTTGGCGGTCTGCCTGCGCGGAGTGATAGATAGAGATGTAACGTTTGAAGAACAGGCCGTTTTCTGAGAACAGGAACTGCCGGTCTTCCTGCCAGAGAATTGAGCTGACGGCAATGCCCTCAGTGCTGGTGAAGCGAAGATGGTCAAAGCTACCACCTTCGAAGGCGACAAAAGTCCCGGCGGTACGGCGATCGGGGTTGTAGTCAAACGACGTGGGATCGGGCGCGGTTCCGGCGAAGACACCGAGCGTGGTGTGCGAGCCCAGCTTGCGTCCGAGGTAGCCGCCGTCAATCGTGTCGAGGCTTGTCGCCCAGGGCAAATAGAGCCGGCCCACACCGGCAGTCCAGCGCGACTGCGGGTTCGCGTAGGTGAAGCCGATGGTGTAGGTGCGGTTTACCAGGTCAAAGACAGTCTGCGGCTGAGTGGATGACGCAAAAGTATTGAGGCGTCCGCGCCAGTAGCCGTTCAGGTTCCAGTAGCTGCCGGCGATGCGCGTCATGTCCACGCGGACCACGCCGCCGATCTGGGAATTGTTGGTAGTGGTGGTACCGCGGCTGTTGATGAACGAGTAGTCCATGCCGATCCGTCCGCGCGCGCGGTTGATTTCAGGCGAAGGCGGGCGAGGAACGGCTTCGCGGACTTCTTCGTCGAGCGGATCGCCTTCAGAGAAGGCTATGACCTGCGGATACTTGCGGTTCGGGGCAAGCGTGCGCGATTCCGCAATCTTTGTCTGGTCGCTTTGCGCGAGTATGGCCAGATCACCGCGCTGAATGTCAGCGGTTTTCTCATGAATCTCGCAGACGGCGGAAGTGTTGGAGACCGATACGACGGCTACTTCTGCGACTGCCTTGTCTTCGCTCAGGCTGCCGCCGGCTGGATTGGCTGCATCGAGGTGATGGACGCGTAACGTCATGCCTTCTTCGAGCCCGGCATTCTTTCCGCCTTCGATATAGACCGCGTCTTCGGCGACGTATTTCACTTTGTAGTCCGTGCGGACCGGAGCGGCGACGCTGGCGACCGGCATGGGTTCAGACGGCTGAGGAGCAGTTCTGCGTGCGGGTAGTGAGGTCGCGGGTGGCTCAAGGGCCGCGATTTGGGTGTTCGTTACGGCGGAGGCAGGGGACAACGGTTTCAACGGTTCTGCCGAAGAGACCGGTGCGGCGACTGGCTCGTGTGGAACGGGCGCCGACTGCTTTGGCGATGATGGCGCGCCGTCGGGCGATGCGGGTACAGCTCTGGTGCTTGCGACTACAGTTGGTGCGACGTCAGGGAGAGAATCTGATTTCTTTGCTGATGGCTGCGCTGCAGAAGCCGCAACCGCGGGTTGCGGCTGATTGCCGGATTCCGTATGCACATTCTGCTGCGGGACTGCGACCCCTTTCTCGGGTGCGATTTGTGGGACAGCGGAGTTTGCTGGGGCTGGAGCAGCAGAGCCGGTGGTTGTTCTAGGCTGAGAAACCGATGCTGTGCTCGAGTTTTCCGCCGGCGCTTGTGATGTCGCTGCGGTCACAGCCGGTCGAGCGTTGCTCTGAGTTGCCGAGGGACCTTGTTCATGACGGCGACGATTGGCGCGAGCGACGTCGCCCAGAGACATGGGTGCGGGCTTTGCATCTGAGGTCGCGCTTGAAATGGACGGCTCAGGAGCAGCTGCAGGCTTAGCAGGTGAAGATGCGCTGGCGACCGTTGCCGGATACGCTGTAGTGGACGGCGCGCTGGGGTTAGGTGTTGGGGTAGTGGGATTTGGTGAGGCGGACGCAGGCGCTGGCGCCGACACGCTCACGGTGGTTGGTGACGAATTTGAACTTGTAGCGCCTTTGCGGCGGATTTCGCGCGCAGCGTCAGCGAGCGAAAGCTGAGGAGTTGGTGCGACCGCAGGAGCTTTAGGCTGCGCGGCGGTCCTGGGGGCGCTCCGCTCCTTTTCCTGATCGAACTGAGCCAAAGGAGGCTGGAAGACAGTGGGCGAGCGGACGCCCTGATGGGCGGCATCGGCCAGCGTCATCTTGTCCGAGAGCGGACGAGCTGTATCCGGTTCAAGCGGGAACGCAATGTCGCCACGAAGCACTTCAGAGCTGCCGCTGCGGATTTCGCACATGGCGGAAGTCTTCGACACGGAGACAACGGCTATTTTTGCGACGATGGTCATCGCTTTGGCCTGGCCGTCGCCCGAAGAACTGGAGAGCACGCGCTCGCGTTTGACCACCAGCACCATCGCCGGTGACAGACCCGCGTCCTTGCCGCCTTCAATGTAGATAGTGCGATCTTCCACGTGCCTGACGCGGAACCCGGAGCGAGCGGCGGAAGGCGGAGCCTGTGAGATGGCGCTGTGAACAGCCGCCAGAGCGAAACAAAGAATCAACAACCGATACCGCATATTGATATCCGCCAGCTTTCTACATCCTGTGGCACGAATAGCAATTCGTGCTGTTGTAAACGTAATTGCGCACGCTGCGATGGGCTGAGTCCATGGTGGTCTTGGCATGCGCGTGACAATTGAGACATGTGAACGACGAGTAATCGCTCGGGTTGGTATGGCAATCGGCGCAGGTGGTCCACTTGCCTGCGTGAGTCCCGGAGTAAATGGAGAACCATGTGTGATTAAAAGTCGCGCCGGCCCACGATGTCGTGTTGTGGCAGGTCTGACAAGTTGTCGGGAAGGCAGCGGCGACGTGATTCGGATTTGTCGTGGTGGTGAAAACCGACTTGTGACATGAGTAGCAATCCGTCGGGGTGCCCGCATAGCGTCCGCCAATATGGCAGTTGGTACAGGCAACGCCGGTGTGCGCGCCGGTGAGCGGGAATGGCGTGTTGTTGTGATTGAAAGACGAGGGCACCCACGCGCTCGTGTTGTGGCAGACCTGGCAATCCGTTGGGAAGCCAGAAGTTATGTGATTGGGATTCGTGGTGGCATTGAACTTGGCCTGGTGACAGGAAACACAAGTGGTGCTCAGGCCCACGAACACGCCGCTGGCATGGCAGTTCGAGCAGGTAAGGCCCACGTGCGCTCCCGTCAGTGGAAACAGAGTCTTGGAGTGGTCAAAAGTTGCGTTGAGCCACGTCGCGGTGCTGTGGCAGAGCGAACAATCCGTGGGGAAACCCGCAGCGATATGGTTGGGATTCGTGGTGGCAACGAATGTCTGGTTGTGGCAACCGTTACATCCAGTGGGCGTGCTTGCGAACGTGCCGCTCGCGTGGCATTGACCACAAGCGAGTCCGACGTGGGCTCCGGTGAGCTGGAACTTCGTCATTGTGTTGTGATTGAAGGTGCTCTGGAGCCACGAGGTGGTGTTGTGGCATTGTTCGCATGTCTGGGCCATCCCGCCGGTTACGTGGTTCGGGTTGGTGGTCTTCTGGAAGTCGGCGATGTGGCAGGCGGAGCATTGCGTTGGAGTGCCGACATAGCTACCGGTGGAATGGCATTGCATGCACTGAACGCTGACGTGAGCGCCGGTGAGGGGAAACGCAGTCTTGTTGTGATCGAAACTAGCGTTGCCCCAGGAAGTCGTATTGTGGCAATTGACGCAAGTCTGCGGAATGCCGGAAGCGGCGTGATTCGGGCTGGTGGTCTGCTGGAAGTTGGTCAGATGACAGCCGACACACTGCGTCGGAGTGGAGGCATAGTTCGGCGTGGTGTGGCATTGTGTACAAGCGACCGTGAGGTGCGATCCCGTGAGCGCGAACTTCGTCATAGAATTGTGATCGAACTTCACGCCGAGCCATGTGGTTGTGGAATGGCACGTTGAACAATCCTGCGAGAAGCCGGCCGCGCGGTGATTCGGGTTCGTGGTGCCGTTAAAGTCCTGAATATGACAGCTTGAGCAGGCGGATTTTGCGCCGGAGAAGTTGTTGTTCAGGTGGCAAGCCGCGCAATCCAGGCGTGAATGCGCTCCGGTGAGAGCGAAGCCGGTAAACTTCGCGTGATCGAACTGCGCGCCGAGCCAGCTATCCATGCTGTGACACTGCTGGCAATCGGTTGAGTAGCCGATGGTCGTGTGCTTCGGATTGTCGGTCTTCGCGTAATCGGCGGAGTGACACGAGAAACAAGTCGTCGACAGGCCGACAAACTGTCCGTTCGCGGCTCCCTTGTGGCAGGAGTCGCAGGCAAGGCTCGCGTGCGCGCCGATCAGCGGGAAGCGGTTCTGGTGTTGCTGGATGTCCTTGATCGAGACCTGCCAGCCCTTGACTGAATGACAATTCTCGCAACGCGCGCCGAGTTGCCCGCGATGCATATCGGCGTGGCATTCCGAGCATTTGTGACCCACGTCAGTAAACACCTGCTTGGCGTGGCATTGCGTGCATGCCACTGAAGTGTGCATGCCGCGTAGCGGGAAGCCGGTCTTGTTGTGATCAAAGTCAGGGACAGCACGAATCGGTTTCCAACTCATGCTGGTGTGACAGGATTGGCAGGGAAGAGAGAGTGAGCCGTGCGGGCTACGAGTGTTGCCGCGATCCTGCGGCTGTGGCCCGACAAGGCCCAGGGACGCCACTATCATCAAGACAAATGCAAACATCTGTTCCACCTGCATTCGGGTCAACGAAGTGTTGGGGATTCAAAACCTGAGAAGTGGCAAAAATCATGTCGAGCATTTCGCAACATCATACGGGCGAGAGAAATTAAACGTTGTAAAAAGTCAGGTTACTGAGGGGAAAACATTTTCTGCTGATCGGACACTGCACTCACTTAATCACAGTTGCGCCGTGACACGCAGCGCACTCTTTGGGCGTTGGGAGATAAAGCAGCACAGCTTTGTCCGCGATCTGTTTCACATTCTTGTGGCAAGCGACGCATCGTACCTGCTGATGAGCGCCCTTCAATGAAAATGCGGTCTTTTCGTGATCGAAGAGCGATGGCCTCCACTTATTCGAATTATGGCAGCGCTCGCAGCCAGGATTTGCGTTATTTCGCGCAAACTGCTTCGCGTGCGGATCTTCATGGCAGTCTGCGCACACGTTCGGCGCGCCTTTAAAGGAAACGTTCTTAAGACTTACCTCGTTGTTAGGCGGCCGATGGCACGCGATGCACGACGCTGCCTTGTGTGCTCCCACGAGCTTGAACGCCGTTTGGTCATGATCGAAGCGCGAGAGCTCGTGCCAGTCATTGATACCGTGGCAGGTCTCGCAGCCGCCCGGACGGCCATCGGCCCGCAGCTTCGCCATCTGCTGTTTGAACTGTCCGCGATGAATGTCTTCATGACAGGTCGTGCAGCTCAGATCGGCAAAGTGATAGGGCGCGGGAACATTGGGCTTCGGCCGGCGAGCGTTGTGGCATTCCACGCACGGCACGGCCACGTGCGCTCCCGCCAGCGGAAATTTAGTCTGCTTGTGGCGGGCCAGCGTAAAGGTGGAAGGCGAAAAGGTCTTTATCGTATGGCAGCTCTCGCATTTGTTTAGCAGAGGCGCCGCAGCAAATTGGGCTCCATGCGCGTCCTGATGGCAATTGGTGCAGAGCGCAAATTTGATCTTAAATTTGGTCGCTGTGCCTGCCGGGAGGTGGCACTTCGCGCATTCCACCTTCGCGTGCGCTCCTTCCAGCGGATACGCGCTGGCCAGATGCTCCTTGATCGTAAACATCGACGGCTTCCACCCCTCCACCGTGTGGCAGCTTTCGCACTTGCCCCCGTCCTTTCTCTTCAGGAACTGGCCGCCGTGCGGATCAGGCTTGTGGCAGTCTGAACAGAGCGCGTGCGGCACCGGCTGCTTGAAGTTGCCGCTCTGGTGGCATTTTGCGCAATCCACAGGCTTGTGTTTTCCGCGAAGAGGAAAGTTCGTCTTGTCGTGATCGAATTGTGCGCTCAATCCGGCGCTCGATAGCTGCTTCCAACTCGCGGTCACGTGGCAGGAGGCGCAGTCTTTCTTAAATGCGCCCTTATGCGGGTCCTGGTGACAGGCTGAGCAGGCGGCAAAATTCAGCCCTCGATACCTGGGTGGTCCGCCAAGCGTGAGCGGCGCGTGGCATTTTACGCAGCCGACCTCGGCATGCTTACCGGTTAGCGGATATCGCGTGTTTGCATGATTGAACTTGGCCGTGTCTTTCCAGTTGGAGGTGTTGTGGCAGGACTGGCAATTGCTTCCGAGCTGTCCCTGATGAAAATCCTTGTGGCAGCCAAGGCAGTCGGCGGGCTGTCCGAGGAAACTCTTTCCCGGATCTTTGTACTTGACCAGCTTCTGCATCTCCATGCTCATATGCGCCGCGGAATGGCACTGCCGGCAGGCGACCGTCGCGTGCTTCCCATCTAATGGGTAGCCGGTCTGGTTGTGATCAAACTTTTCCTGCGAAGGCTGCCAGCGAATCAGCTGAAAAGTTTCTCCGTTGTGCTCAGAGTGGCAGCGGGCGCAGTCTTTGTTGGGATTGTCTTTTTTCACCACAGCGGCGTGGAAGCCCTTGTTCTGGGTGAGCCGCAGGTTGATCTCGGTGTGGCAGTCCAGGCATTTCAGCGCTCCGCCTGTTCCAAGTCGATGGCAGCTGGTGCACTGCGTCAGCCCGGAAATGGATTGGTGTGCCCGGGAAAGAGGACCGGGTGAAATCTGCGCGCGGACGTCATGCGGTACTGCCAGCACAATCAGAATGCCGGCGAGTGCCAACGCGAATCTGGTGGCGGTCCGCGGAAACAAAATTTCTCCCCCGTATGTGCCGCGCGCTACTTGCCGCGTTGATTCGAGAGTTGACGCTTGATGAGCATCTCCAGTCCGGCTTTCGATTTCGCGTAGTCTTCCGGAGAAATCCGGCCTTCGAGTCGCTCGGTTTCAAGCTGGAACAGTTCGTCTTTCAATGCGTTCAGTACGCTGTCCTGCGCGGGGGAGGCGCCGGAAGCGGACTGTTTCTGTGACTTTTTGCTGTCGCCTCGGCCCCCCGCAGCGGCCTCGGCTCTGCCAGGCTCACCACGGCGAGGGCCGCCACGGCTCCGCACCAGCCAGTACACTCCGCCCGCCACCACCAGCACAAACCCAGCGGCCAGGAACAAGTAACCCTTGCTCAACGGGGCGGAAGGATTGGCAGGCGCAGATGTATTTTCCGGCACATTCTGCCCAGCCGCCGCTGCAGCACGCTGTTCTGGGCTGGGCGCCGTGCCCTGGCCGGAAACGGTGAAGCGCATGGTGGTACCCGCCACCAGGCTCTTGGCCACCCATGTGGTCATGCCTTGTTCTTCCTGTGCCTGCAGGAACTGGCTCTGGCTGGACTGAAACTTCATTGTCTTGGGAAGCATCACGCCCAGTTCGGCGTAAGACATGTCAGGAGTAACGGCAAAGTCGCGCTCGCCGCTGTAGGGCAATTTGTACGTTACCTGCATCTGCGACTTTCCGGGACGCAGCGGGAAGTCGAACGAGTACGTGTCTTTCTTCCCGGCAAAGCTCGGGGTCACATTCGTGGGCATGCCGCCGGGCCCGGCAACTTCTGCTTCCTCTATGGTGGCGCCCGAAGGCAGCGTGAATTCAAATCCCTTGTCTCCCATCTGGGTGCGCGGCGGGTTTGATTCGTTGCGCAAAATGTATTCTTCCGCAACTTCCAGGTCGTTGCCCACGGTTTGGAAGCGGAAGACGTGGCCTTCGCCAATGAGGTTGGAGACTTTCTTAGCCACGTCATACACGGTCACGTCGGCGTTGTCGCGGCCGGGCGGCACCATCTGGTGGTAGCTCACGTTCGCATGCGTCACGCGCACCAGGTGGGGAACGCCTGACTGCGTATTGGCGAAGCTGAACCGGCCCTGCGCGTCGGTCCGGGTGTGGCCTACTTCTTCCATGCCATTGGCCAGCGACATCAACGTCACATCGTCACCCGCTGCCGGTTTCTTTGTGGTGCCGTTGGTAGCCGTGCCGCTGATCTGCGCGGCGGCAGAGCTAAGCATCAGTAAAAAGCTACAGAACAGCAGCCCGATTCGATCTGCTAATCGCAAGTTCATCAGTGCGTTTGTAAAACAAGAGTGCGGGCGGCGTAAAGTCAAATAGCTGTAAGAGTGATGCGAAGAGGGAAGAGTGGGAACGGGAAGTTGGGCATGTACTGAGCCATCGCCACGATTAGCACGATGCCAGAAGAGATGATTTAGTTCGGAGGTGACGAGCAACGACTTCCGATTCTGGGATCCCTTTGTGTTCCTTCGTGTCCTTGGTGGTAAAGGGTTTTGGTGTGTTTGGACTATTTCTGTGCGGCTGCCTTTGCCACCAGATGATAGTTTCGCGCGGCCAGGAAGCCTTCCCATCCGGCGAGCACGAATGGGGTAATGCGTTCGATTTTGTGGTGGCCGGTTTTGTGGGCCAGGTACATGCCGCCGCCCATCAGGGCGAAGCTGGCGGCGGAGTATGCGGCGGCTCCGCCGCGGGTCTGAACGAAGGGACGCGCAATCGGGTTCGCCTCACTGAATCGCGGATACGCAAGCCCTTTCTGCGTGGAGAGAGCGTCGGCTGTGAGGCCACCGCCAAAGGCAGCAAGTACGAGCGAGTTCTTGACGTCAAGAAATTTGTGCGGCCGTGGAGCCTCGATCATCACTGGCAGGGCTGTCTCGGCTACTTCGGCGTGCGGCGCTTCCATGGCGAC
>JBAIYI010000364.1:0-2670 GCA_037915955.1 Terriglobales bacterium | reverse complement strand
ACGGACAACGAACTGCAGCACCAGCAGCAGGAGCTGAATGACCAGCTCTTCCGCCTGAAGTTCCAGATGAAGATGGGACAGACGGAGAGCCTGAACAAGATCCGCGGGCTCCGCAAGGACGTAGCTCGGATCCAGACGATCATTCGCGAGAAGGAGCTGGGTCTGAACGGCGACAAGGCTGCGTCGACCGAGGGTGCGGCTCAGGCGGAAGCCAAGAAGGCTGCTCCGGTCAAGAAGAAGGCCGCGAAAAAGAAAGCCCCGGCCAAGAAGACGGCTGCAAAGAAGAGCTCCGGCGCGAAAGCGAGGAAGAAGTAAATGGCAGAGACCACAGCAACAACGGAAAAGAAGCAGGGCCGCCGCGCGACCAAGATCGGCCGGGTGGTTTCCACCAAGATGGCGAAGACGATTGTGGTGCAGGTGTCCATGAAGAAGGCGCACCCGCTCTATCGCCGCGTGATCGCGAAGGCGAAGAAGTTCTACGCGCATGACGAAGAGAACACGGCGCGTGTGGGCGATTTCGTGGAGATCGAAGAGACCCGTCCGCTTTCGAAGCTGAAGCGCTGGAGGCTGAAGAACGTGATCCAGAGGGCGAAGCTGGTGGCGGGCGAGGAAGCTGCTAGCTCCTAGCTGCTGGCTCTTGTGTTTGTGGTGCAGGCAGTTCTGTCCAAGCTGAGAAATGCGGTTTGCAGAACCAGGTATTTCAGTCGAGAAGGCTAGAAGCTAGCCGCTAGTAGCTGGCAGCTGAAGTTTGAGGGAGAAACAACCATGGCAGTCATGATGAGGACCATCCTGGATGTGGCGGACAACAGCGGGGCGCGCCGCCTGCAGATGATTCTGCCGCTGGGCGGGCACACGGGGCTGAATGCCGGGCTGGGTGACGTGGTCACCGCAGCGGTGAAGGAAGCCGCGCCGGATGGAACCGCCAAGAAGGGCAGCGTGGTCAAGTGCGTGATCGTGCGGCAGCGGAAAGAGCATCGCCGGCGCGACGGGACCTATATCCGCTTTGACCAGAACGCGGCGGTGCTGATCAACGACGCAGGCGAGCCGGTCGGGACGCGCGTGTTTGGTCCGGTGGCTCGCGAGCTGCGCGAAAAGAAGTTTTTGAAGATTGTGTCGCTGGCGCCTGAGGTGCTTTAAGCGAACGGGAAAAGGCTGACGAGATGCACACGAGAATCGATATCAAGCGCAATGACCAGGTGAAGGTAATCACCGGTGACGATGCCGGGAAGCAGGGGCGCGTGCTGCGCGTATTTCCACGTACGGGCAAGGTCCTGGTGGAACACGTGAAGATGGTGAAGAAGAACGTGCGTCCCAACCCGCAGCGCAACATCAAGGGCGGCATCGCCGAGCAGGAATCGCCGATCTCCATCTCGAACGTGATGGTGGTTTGCCCAAGTTGCGGACCGTCGCGGATTGGACATCATCGCGAGGGCGGACGGAGCGTGCGAATTTGCCGGCGCTGCGATGCGGCCCTCGACAAGTAGAGATTTTTTGAAACGCGCACAGGCAAGAGTGCCTGTGCCACACAACTGAAGACCTCACGAACCCGTGGACCCGGATACCGTGAGAAAGGCAGAACAGAGGAATGGCAACAGCAAAGACAAAGACGAATGCCAGACTGCGCGAGCGCTTCCACAAGGAAATTGCTCCGGCGCTGGCGAAGGAACTGGGCGTGACCAACCCCATGGCGGTGCCGCGGCTGCATAAAGTCGTGGTGAACATGGGTGTGGGCGAAGCAACGCAGAACACCAAGATGCTGGACCCGCTGGTCCGTGACCTGGGCGAAATCACCGGCCAGAAGCCGGTGGTGACCAAGGCGAAGAAGTCGATTGCGGCCTTCAAGGTGCGCGAAGGAATGTCGATTGGCGCGATGGTGACGTTGCGAGGCGACCGCATGTACGAGTTTCTCGATCGCCTGATCAACATCGCCCTGCCGCGCGTGCGTGACTTCCGCGGCGTCTCGACCAAGTCTTTTGACGGTCGCGGCAATTACACGCTGGGGCTGCGCGATCAGCTGATCTTCCCGGAGATTGATTACGCGAAGGTGGACAAGCTGAAGGGCATGAATGTGACGATCGTGACCACAGCAGGCGACGACAATCAGGCACGGGCGCTGCTGAAGCATTTAGGGATGCCGTTCAGGCAGTAACGAGATCCGAACCGGTACTTAGTATTTGGTACATGGTATTTGGTGAGTAGAAAAGGAAACAATGGCGACAACAGGAAAGATTGCCAAGACGAACAAGAAACCGAAGTTTTCCACGCAGCACCGGAACCGCTGTTCGATTTGCGGGCGTCCGCGGGCTTACCTGCGCAAGTTTGGCCTTTGCCGCTTGTGCTTCCGCGGCCTGGCGCTGAAAGGTGAGATTCCGGGAGTGTCGAAATCGTCCTGGTAGAAAATGGCTCTTCGCCTTTGGCCCCTAGCCATTAGCCCGGGCGTGGGCGCTGCATACAGCGCTGGTCCGGCGACGAGTGGGCCAAAGGCCAATGGCTAAAAGGCTAATGGCTGCTTTTGTAGTACGTCACGGCAGGTTCTCCGGTGAGCCGGAGCAAACGGGTGACGATAAGAGGAGATGAACGAATGAGTTTGACCGATCCGGTCGCAGATTTGCTGGCGCGCATCCGCAACGCCATCCACGCGCGTCACCAGAAGCTCGATGTGCCGGCTTC
>JBAIYI010000257.1:0-8757 GCA_037915955.1 Terriglobales bacterium | reverse complement strand
ATCGGAGCCCGCCGGGCCGAACAGGGCGTACCGCTCAGCCAGTTGATCTGGACCATCGTGTTGGTGAAGGAAAATCTGTGGGAATATCTGAAGCGTAACGCCAAGGCGGAAGACCTCTACGAACTCTCCAGCGCGCACGAGATGCTGCAACTGCTGGAGCAGTTCTTTGATCGCGCGGTATATTACGGAGCCGTGGGATTTGAGAAATTTCGGTCAGGGGGAAAGTAGCAGCTTCTATTGCTGGGGCCCCATGTAAAGCTGCAGAGATGCCCAATAGTAGGGTGCGTTGCTGGTTGTATGGGAACTGAGCATCTTCAGCTTTGCGTCACGCAACGCTATCGCAACGGATTTTCCTGAACGGCGTTCGCGATAGAAGTCTCCCATGAGCGCGGAATTCGCCGCATCATCCACCTCCCACAAAGCAGCGATAACGTGGCGCGCGCCTACCCGCATGAAGGCCCAAGCCAATCCAACAAGCCCTTCACCGGAGTACTGTCGCGTACCCGCGCCATAGCAGGTGGAAATGGTAACCAGTTCGGGATGGATTGGCTCCCGGATGATATCCCGGGCATACAGCTTGTATCCCGCCCTACCGGGAGAAAGGATGATCGCAGAATCGAGCGGGTTGATGTCACTGGCAGTGCCATGTG
Source organism: Terriglobales bacterium (assembly GCA_037915955.1). GTDB lineage: Bacteria > Acidobacteriota > Terriglobia > Terriglobales > Acidobacteriaceae > Angelobacter. Next base: position 8,107 of record JBAIYI010000257.1, on the reverse strand, counting down.
TGGCAAAGTGAATGTAGCGATAGCCCGCTGGCGCGCTTTGAAAGTAAGCCCCTGGTGTGGCGTCCTTACCTTCGATCAGCTTTGTTGACCGGTCCGGAAAAGTGTCAGCAACCTCCTTCAGTTCGTCTGCTGCATGGGTGAGTGGAGGATAATCCTTATCGGCCTCAACCGGCGCGCCGATGAGCAGCATATCTTTTTGATAGTTGTGGTTGCTGGACTTTCCGGTTTCGATCAGCGAAAGCAGACTGGCGGTCTGCAAACATACGTGTTCTATCCAATAGTGAGGGGAGGAGCCGGGTGTGACCAGAGTTTCGAAGTTCAACTTGTAAAGCCGTCGATGAGGTACCACCACGACCATGCCACCTGGAGGTATGAGGTTCTCTGCCGGCTGCACCAGCATTCTGTATAACTCGCGGCCGCCGTCGGGAACATCGCTCCCAGTCTGGTTTAACAGTTCGGTGTTATAAGCATCTACAGCGTTGGCAATCTTCATTTCATCAGGCAGACGGAACAGGCGTATACCGGCGCCGCTGACGACCCAAAGATACGAACACTGAGGAGAGAGCCAGTACACCAGAGCGGTCTCTCGCGATGCGCCCAGGTTCTGTTGAATGCGATGGAGGTCCGGCCCCGAATAGCCGGAACGACTCACCAGAGAGAGCCTGAGGGACGGCGCCCTGCCCCTTTCCGCTATTCGCAAAGCGTCAATCACACGCCCGCGCTGCACCAGGAAACGAATGTATTGGTCATAAAATGGGTTCAAATCCAGGAAGGAGATACGAAATTCGTCAGAATTGATCTGGGTGAGCGCTCTTTCGGCAGCCGCTACTGCCTTTTGAAAGTCACGCTCAGCGGAGTCATAATTTTTCCTGGCTGTTTCGATGCCCGCCAATTCAGAGTAAGCATGCCACTCAAGATCGGGACCGTGTAAACCCATCAATTCCGAACGGAGCAACTTTTCCGCTGAAGAGACATCGCCCTTCAGCAGCGCGAGTTTTGCCTCTTCGAGCTGTAGCCATGCCATCGGTCCATCGGAAAGCTGCAAGCCGCGCGCCTGCCCAATGTAATTGGTGGCCTGCTCAGTTTTAGAGTGAGCCAGGGCGAGCCAGCCGAGGTTAATCAGGCATCTGGCTTGTAAGTCGGCATTCCCGGCGCGGCGAACGATCTCAAGGGCGGCGTCATATCGGGCTTCCGCATCGTCGAATTTCAGCTGCGAATTACTTTCCAGGCCTAGATCAATAAGCCAACGGGCTCGATCGACCTTTGCGTCGGGCACCTGCGCCGCCAGTTGTTCTGCCTGGCCCGAGTACGATGCCGCAGACTTCCAATCTCCCAGCTTTATGAAACACTCGCCCATGTCCCCAAGGATGATCTCCTTCAACCAGGGCGACTCTGCAATCGCTAGCGCTTTTCTGAATTCATCAATCGCCTGGTCATAATGTTGCTCCTGCATGGAGAGGAAGCCCAGGTTGGCGAGGGCGCGCGCCTCCATATAACCATCCTGGCCATGCGCGTAGGTGCTGGAACGGACGAAGAATTCCCTGGCTTTGACGCGATCACGGTCAAACCAGCAATCGCCCATGGCGAAAAAAAGTTCTGAGCGCAGCAAACCGGGCTCTGGCCGCGCGAGCCGTTCCGCGTCCTCGAGACTTGCTTCAGACTCCTGAAGCCTGCCGGTGTAACAGAGAGCCTGGCCACGCAACATGGCTCTTCGTGCCGCCCATTGGGACGGCAAGTCTGCATTAACTGAAAGCTGGTTGAGAGCTTCCTGAGATTTGCCGCTGCGGAGCAGCGCTTGTGCCAGAACGATACGGAACTTCCAATTCCAGACAAGATCGTTTGAAGAATCCGTTGCTCCAGCGCGCGCCAGCGATAGTGCTGATTGAGAATCGCCGTCCCTGAGCTTCGTTATGGCCTGCGAGTAGCGGCTGTCGCGAGAGGTCTTTTGACAGCCGCCGATAGCAAGGACGAGAGCGGCGAGAATGTAGCAGCCTATCCGCCACCAGTGGGCCTGGTGCCGCCACCGGTGGTGCCACCTGACGTAGTGCTGCCTGTGCCGGTTGAGCACATGTCCACCCGCAGCATGATCAAGGTCCGTGAATGCTTCTGCACGGTGAGTTCGGCAAGCCGAACCACACCAAACTTGGGAATGCAGATGATCGACCCAAAGCCCCGCAATTCCGTATCCTCTCCCGCATGCTCGGCGATGTTCATGTGGTTGAGAGCCGAGTACGTGATGTGGTCGGTTGTTCGTTGGGCCCCCTTTTTCTTCCATCTCTTCACTACTGCGGACATGCCTTTCAGCGCATGGTATTCGTCTTCCAGTTCGTTCAATTCGCTGTCTTTCAATTCCGCCAGTTTGCTTCCCAGAAGCCAGCGGTCAAGCGTCCCATCCTTGTGCGCAGTCGCGACCCTGGAATGAGAATCATGGTCATGAAAGATGTTCGTTGCCAATTTTACATCGACCTTATGGCCGGCAATCTTGAGGTTCTCGAAGTGACTGCCCGTGATGTTGGAAGTCAAATCGCCGTCGGGGTCATCATCTTTCGAAGAATAGACCGCAATGCGGGAGACGATTCGGTCAGCCGTTACGACGTCCAGAATGTTGAGCTTTTCGACAATTGAGCTGGCGAAGCTGGTGTAACGGTTGTGGCAGGGGTCATAGCTGCCGCCTACCTCTACAACAGCGGATTCAAAGGATACGATTCCGTCGAGATTGAATTTTTCGGCTTTCTGCTGGCCTCGACCACCGTTCGCACTAAGAACCGTTGCCGCCTGTGTGGGAATCAAGTGATGGGTCGGACGATGAATCTCGCCAGCGAACCCGTAAGCGGAAGCCTGATAGAGATACTGCGAATGATTAAGAGAGCACTGGGCCATTGCACACTCCGGAATATGTTCAAAGCAAAGTTCGGTTAAGAAGGAGGACTACCCGGCTAAACGCGAACGTTTACGATGAAGTATTGCTGGAATTGTAATTGCGCGATCGCACCATACGCTCGAGTCGGGGAATAATAATTCTCTAATTCATCACAACTTGTATTGCTTCCTGGGCCAATTTATTCTTTGTCCCTTCGCCGGAGATTCCGTACAAAGTGACGGTGTATCGCCCAGTGCTCAAGGTCGCAGGAGCCAACGCGATCTGTACGATGTGATCAGAGCTAACGCTTACGGGGAGAGATGTGCCTGGCTTTCCGTCCTGACTGACGATCTCAACCACGCCAGACGGATACTCTCCTGACGCAAACGAAAATTCAATGCTCAGTTGCATGGTGCGGGAGAGTGTCACAGGCTTTGCTTCGCCTCTCGACTCCCCTCGTACCTTAAAACGATATTCCTGCCGAGGAGCCTTCAGCTCGGCGACCATTTTCTGCTCGGAACGAAGATGCGCCGCCTGGTACGCGTTATAGCTCGCAGACGAGACTAAGAGAAGGAGGAGGGCCAGGACGGGAGCGGGATGGAGCACCGGTCTGAATATGCTGGCCAGTCTTTCCGCCCAGGATGGCGCTGCCGGTTCCAGTACCCTGCTTTTGGCACCTTCGGCTCCTGCCGAGAGAAACTCGTCCGCGAAGGTGACAGCTTCAAGGCACTCAGGACACTCCAGGTAGTGCTCTTCAAAAGCGCTGCGTTCTTGGTCGGCCATTTCGCCGAGCAGGTAGCGTTCCGTGGCAAGGCTTTTCACAGCCTGTTCGTGGTTCATGGTTGGATTTGTCATAAACTTCCTCATTTCCTGCGGGCATCACCGTTCTCCATGAGCTTCCTGGCACTTCCAAGTGCCCGGTGAAGCAGGACGCGCAGGTACTCACGGGTAATGCGAAATTCTGAGCAGATCTCGTCTTTGTCTCGTTCGTGCAAAAACACCGCTGTGAGAATCTTCTGTTCTTTCTCGCTTAACTGGGAGAGAACTCTTGCAACCATCTCCAGATGCTCGCGGTGGCGGGCGACGTTCTCGGCGTCTTCGCGCGGGTCGGGCACGTCAGGGATCTCTCCGTCATGATCCCAGCTGTCTTTTTCTCCGCGATAAAACTCCAGAATCACGTTATCGCAAATGCCAAAGACAAAAGGACCAAGCCGCTCCGGCGACTGGACTTTGTCTTCGTAGATCTTCCTGAGACTGCGGCAGATGGTCTCCTGGCGAGCGTCGAGCATATTTCCGTTGTACAGGCCGGCAGCACGCAGCTTGGCGGAGAGGCGCTTTTCGAAGTAATTGACGAAATGAGCTTCCGTTTCGGAGTCGCGGTTTCTGAGCCGTTCCAGATATGACGCGTCGAAAGGATTGGGTTCCACGGTAAGCGAATCCCAGTATACTGCAAGGCCCTCACAGTTCCGAAGACCACCGGCCCAAGGCAGAGAGGGGAGCGGTTCAGCGAATCCGCAGAGAGTCGCATTGACCAGGACTCGCGAATTGAGGGTCGCCATTACCATCGGTGCGTTCCCTGATTGAACCGTCGTGCCGGCAGATCCGAGCCGAAGTAGAGGCCGGGCTGGGCGTCAGCAAGCTGCAGGCTGGATACGGCAGTCGCAGTCACAATGGCCGCGCTCAAATGGCCGGGTGTTTGTTCTCCTTCGGGTGTGGAGCCGAGCCATGCAGCGCCCGTCCATGAGCCGTTCGATGCCTGTAAGGCTCGCAACTCAGCGGCGATGGGCCATGAGCGCTGAAGGCGCAGACGCAGCAGACACCGGAGCAGAGTCGCAAGATCGCATGGATCCTGGGAGAACACTGATGCGGTGAGACGGCTGACGCTGTTCAGCAATTGCCAGGAGGCGAGGCCGGATTGCCAGTCAAGGACTTCCGCGCAAACATAACCGGCAACCGAGGTGCGCTCTGCAGTCGACAAGCCGTGCAGGAGATACTCTTCACTGCGAGGACTGATCTCCCGCAAGATACGCACAGCGCTTACGGTTGTTGCCAGGGCCATCTCCGGCGCCGACCTCTGCTGTTTCAGAAGCGGCGAGGCGGCAAAGCTTCCATCCCAGCGTTCACAGCTCCGCACAAAGGCATAGCTTTCTTCGGGTACCGGCCAGCCAAAATTTTCCAGGGCAGAAATGGCCCAGCATGTGGTCAGGCAATCTGACCAGTCCGGCGATTCCTCGGGGGCCCAGCCCCCATCCATGCGGCCAAACTCAGAGATGCAATCGAGAAGCTTGTGAGCGTGGGCGCAGAGCGCAGAGGGAGGCGCATTCCTGGAAGATTCCCCAATCCTGGCCAGAACATACGCTGCCACCAGGATGCCGTTGGGCATGCCGCAGAGGAGCCTGCCGGAGTAACTGGAGAGCAGCCGCTCAAGAAATTGCCATCCTGCGGAGATGGATTGAGCTCCCGAACGAGGTGAGATCGAAGACAGTGACGCCGTCCGCAGGTCCTCCGCTGGCTTGTCGGTTTCCATAAGCTGTTCGAGCAACTCAGTTCTCCCCAGATAAAGTTCCGGACGTCGATTCCCCGGATTTTTGCCTTTCACAAGATGAGTGAATCCTGAGAAGAAATCGTTTCAGAGTGGGTTGATGGCCGGCGAAGCACGGGCAATCTTTGCGCGCTCGGATTAAGAACCCTAATGAAATCAATGGCTAACGCATCATAAGGGCTTACTTATGTCTTGCGAAAGCGGGAGTTGAAGCATGGGAAGAGCTTAAAGTTATCAAGAATTTGCCGATTCTCTTTGTGATTATTATGCTTGGCCGATCAAGACATTAAACTTCCTAATTTTGTGGTTTCTAATCTATTTTTCGGGCTAGTTTGTACTCGCTCTGAGCGGCCTTCTTCCGGATTTTTTAGGCCGTTCGGAAAGATCAGGCGTCACCTTCGGCGCTGATAAGCAGACGACGGATTCCAACCGGCCCATGCCTGTCATGCCTGAAGTGTGTCTCCCTGCCACAGGAGCAACACTTACCAATGAAAAAGAGTCGACGCGATATTCTCAAGTACGGAGCAATTGCCGGAGCGGGAGCCATGCTTCCCACCATAGGCGTTGCCCAGACACCCAACACTCGAGTTCCGACCCAGGGCGGGGTTACGTTCCACGGTCATGTATCCCGTCCAACGTCGCAATTGAAGACTGCCGCCAACAGCGGACTGCTCACGCAGTTTGTTGATCAACTTCCCATCATGCCGGTGCTGCGGCCTGATCCCAACGGAGTCACCCATATCCGCATGCTTCCGGCGCTGCAGAAGGTCCATCGCGATCTTCCTGCAACGCCGATCTGGGGCTACAACGGCGCCTGGCCTGGTCCCACAATCGAAGTACGCAGTGGCGTGCCGGTAAAGATCAAGTATCACAATGACCAGCTTCCAACCACGCATCCTCTGCCGGTGGACTTTACCATCCACGGTTCTGAGGCCGACAAGCCGCAGGTGCGCAACGTCGTCCACGCTCACGGCATGAAGGTGATGCCGGAAAGCGACGGTTACCCTGAAGCCTGGATCTCACCCGACGGCATCACGGGACCAACGCTCTACAATCCCAATCCGTTCGTCTATCCGAACGACCAGCCTTCAACCCTGCTCTGGTACCACGATCACACACTGGGCATTACGCGCCTGAATATGATCATGGGCCTGGCCGGCGCGTACATCATCCGCGATGCGGTGGAAGATTCACTCAACCTGCCCAAGGGGCAGTTTGAAATTCCGCTAATCATGCAGGACCGCCTGTTCAACACGGACGGGACCTTCCTTTATCCGACGGCCATCGGTGGAACACACCAGTTCTGGATTCCCGAGTTCTTCGGCGACACCATGTGCGTAAACGGCAAAGCGTGGCCGGTGCTTGATGTTGAGCCGCGAAAGTACCGTTTCCGCATGCTCAACGGCTGCAATGCGCGCTTCCTGAACATGACTCTGGTCCAGACGGACTCGAAAGGCAATCCGCACGGCATGGCGGGCCCGGCATTCTTCATCATCGGCACCGACGGCGGCCTGCTGCCTGCTCCCGTGGCTCTAACCACCTTGCTGCAGGCTCCAGCCGAGCGCTTTGACGTGATCATCGACTTCACCGGCCGCGGCGGCCAGACGTTTGTTCTGAAGAACAACGGCCCAGCTCCGTATCCGGGTGGAGGCGAGGTGGTGCCCACGGAAGTCATGATGTTCCGTGTCTCCAAGCCGCTTTCGTCGCCTGATACCAGTGTGATTCCGTCTGTACTGAATCCGAATCCGATCAACATCAACCCGGCTTCAGCCACCCGCACACGCGACGTGGTTCTTACCGAACTCGATCGCGCCTCTGACGGATTCCCGATCATTGGCCTGCTCGACAACAAAAACTGGGACGATCCGGTCACGGAAGATCCCAAAGTCGGCTCAACCGAAATCTGGAACATGATCAACGACACAGGTGACGGGCACCCGAAGCACATTCACCTGGTGCAGTTCCAGGTCCTGAGCCGCCAACCCTTCGACCAGAACAAGTTCGACAGCACAGGACAACTTAACCTTCTGGGCCAGCCGCAGGCGCCGGCTCCGGAAGAACAGAACGCTTACAAAGACGTGGTCAAGGCCTACCCGGGCACCGTCACCAAGTTGATCATGAAGTTCGACATGCCAACAGGTGCGACGATTGTTCCGGGGCAGCGCTACAAGTACGTATGGCACTGCCATATCCTTGAGCACGAAGACAACGAAATGATGCGTCCGATGGACGTCGTCGGTTAACGAGCAGCCATCAGCGGGGAGGCCGGAACGTTACGTACGCGTTCCGGCCTGATCGTAGGAAGGTAGTTCGCGGTTGCACGTTTTCCGGGTAATGCCTGCACGTTTGCATCACGAGCAGGGGGCACGTTGCCCGGAATTCTAGGCGGGTTTAATTTGCTTCAGTCCCGGGCTTCTGCCTCAAATCCCGCTGAACCTGGGACGAGGTGATACGAGAAATAAACGGATGAGCCCGCTTATGAGAAAGCGGCCCCAAGAGATGAATTCCCGGGGCCGCCTTTTTGTCTTCTATTTTGGTCGCTTCGCGACAAACCGCTTGCGAGTCTCGATTTGCAGAAAGTATTCAGGCTCCTGTTGCAACGGCCTCGCCGCGCAAGTCGGGCTCGGCCTTATGGAAGATGAATTTTGGTCGCTTCGCGACAAACCGCTTGCGAGTTTCGATTTGCAGAAAGTATTCAGGCTCCT
>JBAIYI010000413.1:0-2234 GCA_037915955.1 Terriglobales bacterium | reverse complement strand
TGCCGTGGAAGCGCTTCTTCATCTTCAATGCGCTTGGGGCTGTCGCCTGGGTAAGTGCGGTTACCGCTGCGGCTTACCTGCTCGGTCCCGCCATCGAGCCTCTCCTGCGCAAAGCCGGTTGGATTTTGATTGCAGCTGTGATTGCTTTCGCTGGAATTTACTGGTTGAGACGCAGGCACGTTCAGCAACCGCAGGAGAGCAAAGCAGCCTGATCTCTGGCCCGCCGTGCCTTTTGTACAATATTTTCAGGAGCAATTGTTGATGCCAAGAATGGTGAAATGCGCGAAGCTGGGCCGCGAACTGCCCGGCCTGGACGAACCCCCTTTTGACACGCCGCTGGGGCAGAAGATCTATGAATCCATCAGCGCCGAGGCGTGGCGCATGTGGAGCGAGCACTCCAAGATGCTGCTGAACGAGTACCGGCTCCAGCCGTGGAAGCCGGAAGCGCAACAGTTCCTCGTGGAACAGATGGAAGCCTTCCTGTTCGGTGCCGGTTCAGCCCTGCCGAAGGAGTTCGTGCCGCCCCCGAAATGAGCATGCTGCACGATGAGTACAGCTGGGCGCTGCCAGCGCCATTGTTACTGCATAAATAGTTGTTGGAAGGAAATGGTCGGGACGGGCAGATTTGAACTGCCGACCCCTCGCACCCCAAGCGAGTGCTCTACCAGGCTGAGCCACGTCCCGACAAGGTGAACGCTGCATCAAAGGAGACAGCGGTGGGGTTCCATCATTATAACCCAGCACAAACCCGGGCTAAAATATGAGATGGCGGTCCAATGCTGCCTGAAGAACGAACCAGGAATCGTCCATGCCTCCTAAATTCCCTATCAAGACTTGCGCAATCTGCGGAGAAGAGTTTGAACTCAAGCCCGGCAAGCCGGGACTTGCCATCCATTGTCCGGATTGCAGCACTGAAGAAAGCCAGCCGGGATCGGGCGAGCGCACCACAGACCGCGAACAGAATGCAGCTCGTCGCGAGGCCATGCGCAACCTCCTTTACCGGAAAGACAGCTAGCCCCCTCGCAGTCGCAAATTCAGAGACTTTGCCGGATAATGAGGCAAGTGCCTGCTCAATTCCAAATTCGGCTTGCTACAACTGCGGACATTCCCGAGCTTAAGTCTCTGATTGAAGACTCGGTCCGCGGTCTACAGGCGGGCGACTACTCACCATCCCAACTGCAAAGCGCGCTGGAGACGGTTTACGGCGTGGATACGCAGCTCATTGCCGATGGCACATACTTCGCGGTAGAGAGCCAGGGCACGATCGTAGGCTGCGGCGGATGGAGCAAGCGTAAAACGCTTTACGGCGGAGATGTATGGTCGCAACGTGAAGACACGCTCCTGAATCCGGTCACCGATGCCGCCAAGATCCGGGCTTTTTTCGTTCATCCTGACTGGGCGCGGCGAGGAATCGGCACGATCATTCTCGATGCCTGCGAAGCCGCCGCCAAACAGGCCGGATTCTGTCGCCTCGAAATGGGCGCGACGCTCAGCGGAGTGCCTTTCTATCGAACGAAAGGCTACTCGGCTGTGAAAGAGATAGGCGTGCCGCTCAAAAATGGCGAAGAGCTCCCGATCGTGCAGATGGAAAAGGCGATCTGAAGGCTCTTTCGTCAGCTCGAGCTTCCGGCCGATGTCGATTCGTTCCTCACCGGCCGCGTCTCCCAGTGGAAACGCAGCGCCAGCAGACGCAGACTGAAGCCACTCAACCCGCCGATTGTGGTGGAAGCTTCGCGGCTGAAACCGAAATGATCGGACAGAAGAAACATCATTGCACCGAACCCGGCCGCAATGGCGTACAGTTCGCCGCGCTCAAAGATTTTCGGCGCCCGTCCGCTGAGCACATCACGGATGCAGCCGCCTCCCACCGCGGTGATGGCTCCAAGCAGCAGGGCCGGAAGTCGTGAAAGATCGGCATCCAGCGCGCGAGTACAGCCGGCGACGGCGAATAGCCCGAGTCCCGCGGCGTCAATGACTACCATCAAACGCTCGGCGCTTTTGCCGATCCGCGAGGCAAACACCATCCCCACCACCCCGCCAACCAGCGCGGTAACCAGATAGCGCGCGTCCTGAAAAGCCAGCGGAGGCCCGATCTGGATGATCAGATCACGAGTGATGCCGCCACCCAGCGCGGAGGCCAGTGAGAGACCCATCACACCCACCAGGTCGTACTTGTAGCGAGTCTCGCGCACCGCCGCGAGCGCGCCTCCCACGGCGCCCACAAAAACACCGAG
>JBAIYI010000289.1:0-2064 GCA_037915955.1 Terriglobales bacterium | reverse complement strand
GGTCCAGCAGCATTCCAAAGATGCATTCAGTTTCGCCAAGTCCCACCAGCGTGGCAAAGTAAAGGCCTTCCCGTACCTTGCCGTGCGCGTCCCGGAACCGCACATGTACGCTTTGCAGGAAGCCGTGGTCACGCAGGTTTAGATAGAACGCCTCGCGTTCCTGATTGGACTTGAAGAAGCCCAGGTCCACCGCCGTCTTGCCGATCACCTCTTCCCCCGGGCGTCCCACCATCTGCAGCAGCTTCTCATTCACGTTCAGGAAAACACCGTCGAGGGCCACAATCGCGCAACCCACTGGGCTCTGGCGGAACACGGTTGAGAACCGCTCTTCTGATTGCTGCAGTGCCAGCTCGGTCTGCTTTCTTTCCGTGATGTCGATCGCCGTTCCTTCAATCACGCGCTCACCATTGCTGTCGCTTACGATGGTTGCGCGTTCCAGGACCCAGATCGGCGTGCCATCCTGTCTGCTGTGCCGGCACTCATAGTTCAGCACCTGGCCTTCCCGCTCCAGGGTTTCCAAAAATGCCTGGCGCTCCCGCGGGTCAGAGCAAACTGCACGGGCATGCCCGGAAAGCGCCTCTTCTTTCCTTCTATAGCCGTACATCTTCAGGAATGCGCTGTTGCAATCCAGGAGCATGCCGTCGAGGGTGGAGACATAAACTGCTGCCAAGTTGCGCTCAAACAGCTCCTTATACTTGGCTGCACTCGCTTTCGCCGCTTCCGCCTGGTTCTCGAATAAGGTGAGCAACATGCCGAATGCGACAAAGTACTTGGGAACGTCCCACAGGGAAGTTGCAACCGGGATATTTCGCAAATAGAAATAAAATGCAGCCGGGAACACCAGTCCCCACGCAACAAACGACAAGGAACTGAGCAGGACGCCTGGACTCATGCGGCGGAAATGCCGGTGATAAAGCACGCCGGTTGTGCAGTAGAAGCCGGCGAGAAACAAGTCCGTTCCATACCGGGGCTGCCCCTGGAGTGCTTTGGCCACTGCCCAACCAGTGCACGGAAGTGTGATGACTGCAAATCCGCGCCAGAACCAGTTTCTCCATCCATAGTGGTGGAGGGAGGGGCCCAGATAGACCACGCCGGCGGCCAGAAGAAGCCCGGCATAAATCCAGCCTTCACGCACATTGATCACAGCCAGGGTGATGTACAGCAGGGGAAAGAAGCTCACCACCGCCATGTTCGCCAGCAGCCGGCTGCGTTGCGAGTCCTTGTAGACTTCCGAGACGGAAAACAGAAAAAAGGTTCCGGCCACCGCCAGCATAGAACGATTCAGCCAGAACGCGAAGAGGTGCGAAGCCCCACTCGTGATCTGAATCAGGAGAAAAGCGACGAAGTGCAGAAATACCGCAATCCAGCCGAACAGCCAAAGCCTGGTCTGGTGCTGTCGGTTCCGGACATGCAACCACGCAAACAGTCCGACCATGACTGCCATGACGATCGATACTAAAAAGCGTTCTGCAGCTACGGACATAAGGCGGGTCTGTATCAAGGCCTTCCGCCGCTACCGTCCGCGCCGGGTAACCTGGTATCAGATGCTTTGGTATTGTTGCCCAGTCTTAATCTGATAGCAATCCAAATTGTTTGTAGCGGGCCCTTTGATTTCTCTTTATTTTCAGAGGTTTTCGTCCGGATCGGGTGGGTTCTTCAGCTTCTTCTCTGCTGGATTCTCATGTACTTTCTCGCGAATGCTTTCTTTCATTCCTTTTGCCAGGAAGATTGCGGAGTCGCCGTATTTGTCGCGCAGCCGGTCGGAAGCGCTTAGGGCGCGTGACCACTTTTCTCGCGATCCGCCGTCGAGTAGTCCCAATTGTTGTGGCTGGTCCTGAAAGTTGGAAGCCTGCACTCCTAGCAGGCGTATGGTGCGGCCTGCTTCCCAGTTGTCGTGGAAGAGCTTTCGTATGTTCGCGAAGATCTCATTGTCCACGGTCGTCGCGCCTTGCACGGACTTCGCGCGCGTTAGCGTGGTGAAATCGGAGTAGCGCAGCTTCAGTTGCAGCGTGTGGGCACTGTAACCATGCTCACGCAGCCGCCGGCCCACCATCTCTGAAAGTC
>JBAIYI010000800.1:0-2914 GCA_037915955.1 Terriglobales bacterium | reverse complement strand
CATTTAACGAGGTCGCGACGCGAGACCTTTCCTTGAGAGTAGGCTTTCACGATCTCAAGGCGGTTCTTTCTCGCGTTTTCCGCATCCCGAAGGCGCGATTTGGACGCGTCTTTGGGAAGAAAGAAGTTACTCATAAGCTGCTCTCCTGGTGTTGCGTAAGCCTGGCGAGTGGTTCAGCAATGGCAGTTGCTATCTCGCGAGACAAATCCGCGGAGGCTTGCTTTGCGGTCAAAGCCCGGAAGGGCCATAAGGGAAGGAGCGGTCGAGCTGAAGGTCTGCCCCGTTCTTACGGTTGTAAGCCGGCGAAACGATAGCTCAGAGGGATGTAAGAAGCAATAAAGATTAGAAATATTAATGTAAAGAAAGGTGGCGTAAATGTCTGAAAATAATAAGACTTACGCGAGGCTTACGATCTTCAAAATGCCGCTGATGAATGGATCGCAGGACGATTGATAAGAAAGGCTTAAGCTTCAGCTACATCCGACCGTTGGGGACGGCCCTCCTCTGGACCACCAAGTTAGGCTGAACAGGAAAAGACATATCATTTGTTGGATTGAAGCTTTGCCCTGAAATCAGAGCAATCTGTGCTTGTAAGGCCATTTTAATGAAAATGCCTCTTGACTCCACAGTGTATAGAGTCTATATACACTAGACAGACGATGTTCCTGACCATCAGCACTGACGACGCGCGGCCGATCTATCAGCAGGTAGCTGATGGAATCAAGGAGTTCATCGCGCGGGGTGAGCTGGCTGAAGGAACGCCGTTGCCGCCGGTTCGTCAGCTTGCGGCGGATCTAGGCGTGAATCTGAATACCATCGCCATCGCGTATCGCGAGCTTCAGAAAGACGGTTTGATCGCGGTAAAGCACGGATCCGGTTCGGTGGTGGCTTCGCGAACCAGTAACGAGCGTGAACAAAGCGAGTTGCTTCGACCGCTTAGAACTGCGCTCACTGAATTGGTCCTCTCAGGCCTTTCGCCGCGCAAGATCCAGGAGATTGTTGCCCGCGAGCTGCAGCTGGTCACGAAAGGAAGTACAAAGTAATGCCAATGGATAAGCTCATCCTCTTCTATTACGCGGTGATCTGGGGAGGCTCGCGCGTGCGCGGCAGCGTGCGCCGTTGGAAGCAGCCGCTTGTGCGTGGCGAGGAATGGTTCTTTAACGTCCGCGTGCAGCCTGGTTTCTATGAAGGCGAAGGCAGGAATCTGCTGAACCGTTACCGGCTGCAGATGCTGGCAACTGCCGCGATTGAACTTCCGCTGGCGCTGGCGTTTATCGTGACTGGTCATATGCAGTATCTGCCCTGGCTAATTCTGGCAATGGCGGCTGTTGTCCACGTGAACCATCTCTTCAACGTGGAGGCGGCGCAGCGGAATGCGCGACCGTTTGCAGTGCCCGGGGAGGACCAGCCAGTATCGGCCATGCTGCTGCCACTCCAAACCCGCCGGCTGCGCGATTATACGAATCCGCGGATCGAAGCGCTCATCCTTCTCAGTTCCATGCTGGCAATCACTTGGCTGGTCAGGTTCTATCTGCAATCACCCGCCACTCACAGCTTCCGAATGGTTTTTGGGATGCCGCTGATCGTCCTCTACTACCAACTCGGCTTCATGCTCTTGAAGAACGCCCTGGTGGGCTGGTCCGCGCCAATTCCCAAGGTGCAGGCAGAAGAACACCTGAACGCGCGTGAACAGCGGCGCAAGTTGTATCTGCATGCAAGCGATGGCGGCAGGATCATGGTTACGACCGCCCTGGTGCTTTGGCCGTTTGTGGTGGGCGCGCCGGCTGCCAGGCAGGAACTCTTTGTCAAGGTGCACTTCCTCGTGCTGATGGTAATGGTGATCATCTTCGGTATCTGGAAAGAGATGGGAAGGAACTCAGTCTTGAAGGCGATGGTGCGGGCGCGTCCCATGAAAATGCCTGACCTTCTCAACGCTCAACCCGCGGGCTGGCCGGTGTGTTACCAGCCTGCAACGCCGACCCTGCTTGTACGCGTGGCACGCGGCTATTCACTTAACCTGGCAAACCGCTTCACGCTGCTGGGCGCCGGCTACCTGGCCGGATTTGTTGCCCTGATCGCGTTCCTGCGGATGAGCCACTGAACAAAATCGGCCCCCCACGAGATCAAAAGGGAGAAACTCGATGAAAACGAGATGGGAGAGCTGCGTCTTTTTTCTGCTCATGTTGCTGCCCGGGTTATGGCTGATGACTTCCACCCTGTGGCCGGCCGAGACCACGGTCTTTGCCCATAGCCGTACATTCGCGGTGCTATTACCGCAGGCTTCTTCGCCCGTGACCGGCGAGTGGCAGGGGATGGTCACGCGTCTTCATCTCAAGGTCAACATCGATTCGGGAGCCGACGGCGGCCTCACCGGCAAGCTGACCAGCGTCGACCAGGGTAATATCACCATCCCAATTGATACCGTTACGTTCACGAACAACTCGCTGCATTTCGAGATGAAAAGCATTGCCGCCACTTACGACGGCAAAATGCACGAGAACAAAATGGAGATCGAGGGGACGTGGCAGCAGGGCGGGCACACCATTCCCCTGGTGCTGCGACGTCCCGGCGCAAGCGCGACCGCCTTCACGCTCAAGCCCACAACCATGGGCCGGGTTGCGCTCACGCCTTGTCGCACAACGGACGGCAACACCGAAGGCCTCTGCGGGAAATACGAAGTCTTTGAAAATCGCGAATCAAAGAGTGGACGCAAAATCGCGCTGAACATCATGGTGCTGCCGGCCGCCGCAGCCAAAGCCGAACCTGATCCATTCGTTCCTCTCGCCGGCGGGCCGGGACAGGGCGCGGTCGATGCATTACCGCTGGCGGGCTTCGTCAGCAAAATCCGACAACATCGTGACGTGGTGCTGGTGGACCAGCGCGGCACCGGCGAATCCAATCCCCTTCCCTGCGT
>JBAIYI010000533.1:0-3735 GCA_037915955.1 Terriglobales bacterium | reverse complement strand
ATTGGGAGAGTGCTCGCGGCGTTGAAACTGGCACCAGCTTCAACTACTACGATATCCGCGACAAGAAATGGCACCAGCTCTATATCGCCAACAACGGAAATGCCGGGGCCTTTCCCGCGATGGCCGGAGAACTCAAAGACAACAAGATGGTCCTGATCAGCGACGAAAAGCAGTCTCCCGTGTTCCGCTGGACCTGGTATGTGATTTCTCCCGGCAAGGTCCGCCAGATGGCCGAACAGTCCAACGACGGCCAGAAGACATGGCAGACCGTGTGGGATTCAGTTTACGTCGTGAAGACCCAAGCCACCGCAGAGAAGTCCCACCAGCCATTACCCGGAGTTGTAACGAAATCGTCCTGCCGGGCACTACTGTGCGATGCGGGTTTAGGACCCGGTCATTAAGGAGTTGATTATGCAGGAAATCGTTGTTCTCTTCGGCGGCGGTGATGCGGGTGGATTCATCATTCTCAACGGACGGATCATCCGGATCCCACCCTACAATCCGGAGACCGTTGTGGGCCGCGCCCAGGCCGTACTCAACGCAGCGAATTCACTCACTGAGGCTGCCACGTTGAACAAGGAACTGGGGAGTGAACTCCATGCCATGGCATTAAAGCTGGCACAGGAAGCGGTTGGCCAGATTACCCGAAGCGTTGCTCCCGGCGTCCAGGCAAAGACTGCCTGAGCTGCAGAAGCAAGAAAGAGGAGAAGACCGGCAGTCTTCTCCTCGTCCGCAACAACATTCGCGTTTTCACCTATTTCCTGGGCGGCTTGGGTTCCGCTGAGGGCGGCTGCTTCCCCGGCATCTCGCCCGGCTTTGGACTCACCTCGGCCGGACCAACATCTTCGTACTCGGGCTTGTTCACGCCCTGAAGATATTTATCGAACCAGCCCACAATGTGCTCCAGCCGTTCCACCCGGTGCCACGGCTGGCCGGAGCGTGAGAGCTCGTGCGATTCGCCCGGGAAACGAATCATGATGACGGGCCGTTTCAGGAACTTGAGCGCGCGGAACATCTCCTCACCGCCACTGAAGGGCGGCGTGCGCCAGTCCGCTTCACCCAGGATCAGCATGAGCGGCGTGTGCACATTCTTGATGTAGGTGATTGGCGAGCGGTTCACATAGTCCTGCGGGTCATCAAAAGGCGGCGCCTTGAACCACGAGGGCTGGAACAAGGTGAAGTCGGCGGAGTACCACCAGGCTGCCCAGCTTGCTATGTCGCGCTGCGCCACGGCTGCGGCAAAACGATCCGTATGGCCGATCACCCAGTTCGTGAGCAGTCCGCCACCGCTGCCGCCCGTGACGCCGAGCTTCTTCGGATCGACGTAGCCACGTTTCAGCACTTCGTCTACGCCCGCCATCAGGTCTTTAAAGTCGTCGCCTGGATAGTGGTACTGGATGATGTTGCCGAACTCCTGGCCGTACGACGTGCTGCCGCGCGGGTTGGGATAGAAAACGACATAACCTTTCGCTGCCATCCACTGGATTTCATGATCGAAAACCCAGCCGTATGCCGCGTGCGGGCCGCCATGGATGTTCAGGATGAACGGGTACTTCTTGTTCTTGTCGAAGTCCGGCGGCTTCTGCAACCAGCCCTGGATCTTCTTTCCGTCGAAGCTGGTGTACCAGATTTCTTCCGGCTCCGTCAGGTTGAGCTGGGAGAACAGCTTGTTGTTGACGTGCGTGATCTGGCGCGGCTCCCCGGTGGGACTATCCAGCCAGAAGAGATCGCCGATGCTGGTTGGCGTGGAAATCTGCAGCAGAAATTTCGAGCCATCTTGTGTCGCGCGGAAACGTGCCACATCATGGTTGCCCTTGGTCACCGGTGTCATCTTGCCGGAAACAGCGTCGAACTGCATCAGGTTGGCGCGACCTTCATCGGCGGTCACGGCGTAAAGCTTGGTCCCATCGCCAGACCAGATGATCTTGTTGCTGCCGCCTGCGCGTGGCGTCCCCTGATCACCGCCCACGCCGCTGCACACATCGCGATCATACGCGGTGGTCAGGTTTTTCGGCTTGGCCTCAGGGGCAAGGTCCACAACCCAGAGATCGGCTTCGGTGTAAGACTGCACTGGCTGGTTCACGGCAGCACAGAAGTCCAGGCGCTTGCCGTCGGGGCTCAGCGAAAGTTCGCCTGCGCCCATGTTGATGGTGATGATCTTCTGCGGCTCACCGCCGCTGGCGGCAACGGAGTACACCTCAGTCCGCGGCAGTTCGTACGAAGGGTCTTCCACGCGCGTGCTGGTGAAGTAGATCTTGCTTCCATCGGGCGACCAGAATGAACCACCTTCAGAGAACTTACCGGACGTGAGCTGCTTGGGCGTGACGTTGTCTTCAGAGTTCTGGGGCGCTGCAATCACCCAGATGTGCTCGGGATGCTTGAAGTCGAGATACCCCGGCCCGTTCAGCCGGTAGACGGAACGCGTGATCACGCGAACGTCGCTCTCGTGCTCGGCTTCGGGGGTTTCCGCCGGCTTGGGTGCGCCGGGGCCAGCTTCGATCTTTTTCTCATCGGCGGCGCCCTCAGGCTTCTTCTGTCCTTTCTTCTGCTTTGCCAGGTCTTCAGGATTCGCGTCACTATTGAAGGCGATCCACTTGCTGTCCGGTGACCACACCGGCCCACTGGCGCCGCGTGGTAAATCCGTTACCTTCCAGGATTCTCCACCGCCTAGCGGCAGTATGTAAATCTGCGGACCTGCGGGACGCGTACCCGGAGCGGGCGGCCCGCTGAGCTCAGGGCTGCGCACAAATGCCATCCATTTCCCGTCGGGCGACCAACGCGGCGAGGAATCGTGCTTGCCATCGGTCATTCGCCGTGGCGCTTCGCTGCCGTTCGAGGGCACCACCCAAATCGAGGTGTCATACCCGGTCTTCTTTTCATCCACTGAGACTTTCACAAATGCGACACGCGACCCGTCGGGCGAGATCTGCGGATCGCCGATCCAGTTGAACTGGAAGATGTCTTTTTCCGTGATGGAACGTTTCTGTTGCGCTACAGCAACCAGCGAAACGGCGAGGACGAGCGTGCTGACGAGCAGACGTGCGGCACGATGCATGTTGCGGCTCCTTGGAAAACTAACTTTTATACGACTGCAGAGGCTGGTTGTCTAGGAAGAGGCTATACGCAGCGGGTGCCTTGGCCGGAATAGCATCTCTCACCCTGCGGGGTCACCGGGCTGGGGGCTCATTTGCGCCAGCTTGAAGGACGCCGGGGATTCAAAGCTTCACTCCGTACACTGCGTCGGCGTCTATATAATGGCTGAATTTCCCGATACTCAGCTCCCGTGTGGAGGAAGGCCGTTTGAAGATACTTTTCCGCCTTGGATTTATTTTGGTTTTTTTAAACAGTGTTGGAATTGCCCAGCGCAGCTTCCAACAGCCTTCCCCCTACTCGCCGCAGCTCACTGCCGATCTTAAGAACTTGCAGCAAGCGGCCCTCAAGAGCGAATATGCCTGGGACCAACTCGCCCACCTCACAAACAACATAGGACCGCGTCCGGCGGGGTCCATACAGGCCAACTTTGCCGCGCAATACGTTGCGGGCGAAATGCGCAAGCTTGGGCTTGAAGTCAAACTGGAAAAGGTCGTCGTCCCACATTGGGTTCGCGGTGAGGAGACGGGAGCCCTGGTGGAATTTCCTGGCATGGCTCCCGGCACAACGCAAAAGGTGATGCTGACGGCGCTGGGCGGAAGCGTGGCCACGCCGCCGCAGGGAGTCACGGCAGAAGTTGTGGTG
>JBAIYI010000266.1:0-5416 GCA_037915955.1 Terriglobales bacterium | reverse complement strand
AGCTGCGCGGCGTGATCGTGAAAGAGCTCGAAGAAGTAAAGAAAGAATTCGGCGACGAACGCCGCACGGAAATCACTGACGAATCCACCGAGATCACGCTGGAAGACCTTATCGCCGACGAGCAAGTCGCCGTGACCATGTCCCACAGCGGCTATCTCAAGCGCACTCCGATCTCCACTTATCGCCAGCAGCGGCGCGGCGGCACCGGCCGCACCGGAATGAAAACGCGCGACGAAGATTTCGTCGAATATCTCTTCATCGCGTCCACGCATTCCTATCTGCTGATCTTCACCAACACCGGCCGCGTCTACTGGCTCAAGGTGTATGAGATTCCCGACGTCGGCGCCGCCGGCAAGGGCAAACACATCGGCAACCTCGTCGCTCTGCAACCCGGTGAAACCGTTCGCACGCTGCTGGAAGTTCGCGACCTGGAAGATGAGAACAACTTCGTCTTCTTCGCCACCCGCAACGGCACTGTGAAGAAAACTCCGGTCAAGGACTTTTCCAACGTGATGTCGCGCGGCATCATCGCCATCGGAATCGAAAAAGAAGACGAGCTGGTCGCAGCGCGCCTTACTGACGGCAAGCAGCTGATCTTCCTTGCCTCGCATGAAGGCATGGCTATCCGCTTTGATGAAGAGAACGTTCGCTCCATGGGCCGCCCTGCCTACGGGGTGCGCGGCATGGACCTGGATAAAGACGACTACATTGTCGGCATGGCGGTTACGCCGAAGGAAAGCAAGAAGAAGACCAACGGTGCGGGCAAAGACAAGGTTGAGACTGCCGAGAACGAGCCCAGCCTGATCCTGAGCGTGACCGAACAAGGCTATGGCAAGCGGACGCCGGTGGATGAGTACCGGCTGCAGTCACGCGGAGGCAAGGGCGTCATCAACGTAAAGACCACGGCGCGCAACGGCAAAGTCGTCGCCATCATGCTGGTCGACGAAAGCTCTGAAGTCATGCTCATAAGCCAGTTCGGCAAGATCCTGCGGACTGACACCACGACCATTCGCGAAGCCGGGCGCTCCACTCAGGGCGTACGTCTGCTGCAACTGGAAGAAGGTGACAGGGTAGCCTCTGCTGCCATCATCCAGGAGAAGGAAGAAGAAGAGCCCAAGCTGATTCAGTAGCTGCAATCGGCGAATTCAGTTCGGTTTACTTGAACAAAAATGCCCTCGCCCACGCGAGGGCATTTTTGGCGGCGTGGCGCGCTGCGCAATGTGGAGATTAAATGATCTGCGTACGCTCGATCACGGCTTCAGCATGCGTTCGCAGCAGTTGCGACGCACGCTCCATACGCGCTTCCAGCCCGGTCGGACCCGCGAAAGAGATGATCATCATCAGAATGCGTTTTGCATCCAGCGTGATCATCGCGCGTTCAGAATCGCTCGTGGGACTGCCGAATGGCCCGTTGTCGTCGGCAAAAATCGGCAGACCTTCCAGGTTGATCATCTCTTTGCCAATGCCTTTATAGGTCTCGCCCGCCTCACCTGCCCGAAAGGTGATATTTCCTTGCAGCTTGTCTCGGTCGTAGCTGCCCAGCGAGTGCCGCGATTCCATAGAAACCAGATTGTTGATGTCGACCACGGTATTGATCTGGAACAGGCCTTTGCCTTGAAGCACGCGCCGCAACAGCGCTTCCTGCGAGCAGCGGTATCGTGACGGGTCTTTTCCAAGGGCGCGATAAGCCTCGCGCGTGGCTTTGATCTCCGGAACTCCGGAGAGCGCATTCAGCGTAAGCTGCGAGCTGATCGCGCGAATGGCATTACCTATCTCGGCCCATAGCGCCGGGTCGTGTTGCGTATTCTGGACTTCGGCAAAGATGGCGCCCAGCGTAAGCTGCGGCGCAAGAGTCTTTAGCTTTGGATCCAGGTTTATCTGCATGCCAATCTCGTTCAAGCCACCATTCGCTGTACACTACTTCGCCGCAGAGCTCAGCACCGCCACCCGCCTCTCGCTCTCCTTCACTCCAGCCTCAACGTCGCACGCCGCATACAGCTCTCCGGCTTCTTTCCACAAAGCGATCGCCTGCTCCTTCGCGCCGGTCGCGCCCTTCTGTAGCGCATACCCACGCAGGGTGTTCGCCAGGTCGAGCTTCGGCGTCTCTGGATGTGCGCGATAGATCGCCAGCGCTTCCGCATAGTACGTCTCAGCTTGCTCGAACTGATTCAGGTCTTCGTGAATATCGCCCATATGGCGGGTGGTGTGCGCCAGCCTGAGTGGATCGTTCATCGCGCGGTAAAGCTCAGCGGCTTCTTCGTAGAGCCGCAGGGCCTGCGCCGGGTGATCAAGGTCGCGCTCAATCTGGCCCAGCGCGGTCAACGCGGGCGCAAGCAGCTTTTGGTCGCCGGCTTCGCGAGAGATCCGCAGCGCTTCCATTAAGTCTTTGCGGGCGTCATCAGAACGATCGTCGCGCCGGGCTTGGCGCGCGCGAGCCAAAAGTACTTCTACAGCGTCTTGCATAGATAAAAGCCTAGCATGGCACCTTCGTTTGATTGCTGCCCAAATATCTATTGCCGAAACTACTAGTTCCGGAACAGAATGCTACTCCCACCCCCTGGAAAGTGAGAAGGCATGTTAAAGAAAGTCTTAGCTGTATTCGCAATTGCAGCTTGGTTCGTGGCCGGCGCGGTCGCGCAGGAGCAGCAGAAGAAGGAACCTGAGCCAGAACAGCCCCAAGTCAAAATCGACTGGCAGCTCGGTCCCACCACCGGCAAGCTGGGTGACATTGGGGAAATCAAAATTCCTGAAGGCTACGAATTCGCCGGTAAGGAAGGTGCCCAGAAGCTGCTGGAGCTAACCCACAACCTCACCAGCGGTAACGAGCTGGGCGTAATCGTCTCTCGCTCCAAAGATACTGACTGGTTCATGATCTTCGAGTTTGACGATACCGGCTATGTAAAAGACGAAGAAGGCGATCACCTTGATGCCGACGCGATCCTGAAAAACATCAAGGAAGGCACCGAGCAGGCAAACGAGGAGCGCCGCCAGCGGGGATGGAAGGCACTTCACGTCATCGGGTGGCAGGTGGCGCCGTTCTATGATCAGCGCACTCACAACCTCACGTGGGCAAGCCAGGGTTCGCATGATGGCAAGGCGGTAACCTCCGTCAACCATTCCATTCGCATTCTGGGGCGTCGCGGCACCATGAACGTGGACCTGGTGGCCTCGCCGGAAGAGTACGCGGCCAGCAAGGCGGAGTTTGACAGTCTCATCTCCGGCTTCACCTACCTCCAGGGCAGCCGCTACAGTGATTTCACCAAGGGCGACAAAGTGGCCGAGTACGGGCTCACGGCGCTCATCGTGGGCGGCGCAGGTGCGGTTGCGCTCAAGACCGGGCTGCTGGCCAAGTTCTGGAAGTTCATCGTCATGGGCATCGTCGCCATCGGCAGCTTCCTCAAGCGGATCATCGCTTCCATCTTCGGCAAGGAAGAGAAGATTCAGGACCCGAATCCTGACCATTCGGAGGCGGCCTCGGCGGGCGAATGAGCGATCTGGCAGTGCTGGTCGCCGTGGTTCTGGCGATCTACATCTTTCAATGCATCATCTGGGCTCCGGCGCGGGCAAATGTGTTCCGCGCCAGTTTTTTGCGCGGCGCAAAAAGGCTTGAGCATCCCAAACCGCAAGCGGTGGCAGCGAAGGCGAAGGACAAACCCGGCGCCAGGTCTGCCGCGAAGGCCAGCACCAAAGCCCCGGGCGTAGTGGCGAATAAGGCAGCGAAGAAGAAGCCTGCGATACCGGTTCCAGCAGCAGTGCCCGACTTCCCCCGCGATGGCCGCCGCGCCAGCCGTGGATTCATGTGGAACGCGCTGAGCATCTCGGGCTTCTGGGCCAACCCACTGCCCGTTGATGCCTTGATGGTTGCGAACTGGCCGGCGGCGTGCCTCGATCCAGCAGGGCTGGTCATCGAAGGCGAGCCCGCACCAATTCCGTGGGAACAGCTGAAACTCATCCGCGCAGGTCACAAACTGAAGTCCGGCAATTTCGTCGTGCTCTCTGGGCCGGAGAAGCAGCTTCGCGACTTCGAAAAGCTCGCGTCCGAACTCGGTAAAGTACAGCCAAATGCGCGGGCGGCGATCATCGAAAAATGGCTGCGCGCTGCGTTCGATGTCGCGGCGGCGGAAGAGCGCTACGCCGCCTTTCGTAGCCCCGCCCGCTCGCTCACCATTCTGGCCTGCATGCAGTTCGCTGTCCTGTTCTGGATTGTGCCGTGGATCTTCTATCGCATCGGGACGCGGGCCATCTGGAACTGTCTTGCGCTGGTCCTCTGCGTTTCACTGTTCACAGCCTTCGAGTTCTGGCAGGCTCATAAACACTTTTATCCTGAAGCCGGCGACGCTCGCTGGACGCAGTCGCTTACCATCGTGCTCTCGCCGCTCTCCGCTATCCGCGCCATGGACACTCTCGCCCGTGACCTGCTCGCCGGTTTCCATCCCGTTACCGCCGCAGCAGTGGTGTGCAGTAAAGACGAATTCGCAGCCCTTGCGGGAGAGCAGTTGCGCGAACTTAGCTTCGCAACCATTAGTTCGGCAACGCATAGCGCCTGGTGGAATGAATCGCTCACGCGCGCCTTGCAAAGCGTCGTCACAAAGCGCGGCCTCAGCGCGGAAAATCTGCTCGCCGCGCCATCGCGCCAGCAGGGCTGTGACGTCTATTGCCCCCGCTGCCTGGCCCAGTACCTCGCCACCCGCGAAGCGTGTACGGATTGCGGGTATGAGGGGCTGGTGAGATTCGGGGCAAAGTAGTTCTCTCGGCTGCTATCCTGACCATCAGGCGATTATGCGAAGAAGCCTTATTTCCGCTGCCACATGCCTGCTCATGATCGCAGCTACCCTGGCATTCGGCCAGGGCAGCAGCAACAAAGTCGAATGGAAGTCTCTTGCACCGGGCATGGATGTCACGGCTTTCAAGGCGGCACATGTTTCACCGCCTTATGATGGCGCAAAGATCACGGTGCTGCGGGTTGATCCCGCTCTGTGGGACCTTGAGTTCGCCGGCTCTGCCCAGAGCGCCAACGCCGAAACGTATACCGCGCGGGAATGGTGCGCCAAAAACAATTTCGTTGCGGCGATCAATGCGGGAATGTTTCGCGCCGACGGAGAGTCTCACGTGGGCTACACGAAGCACAAGGATCAGATCTACAGCAGGACGATCACCGGTTACCGCTCCCTGGCGGCCTTCGGGCCCGCCGAGGAGAAGCGCCCACGCTTTCACATCTTCGACCTGGAGAAGCCGCAGGTTGAGATTCCCCCCATCGGCACGGGCCACATCCTGGCAGTCCAGAACCTGCGGATGGTGCAGCGGCCGCGCATCAACAAGTGGCGACAGGATAACAAGCGCTGGAGCCAGGCTGCGCTGGGTGAAGACAAAGAGGGCAGGATTCTCCTCATCTTTGCGCGCTCGCCTCTCTCGGTCT
>JBAIYI010000339.1:0-3420 GCA_037915955.1 Terriglobales bacterium | reverse complement strand
CACTGTGCCCAGTTCGGGAATGCTGATCTGAAAATCGGAAAGCAACTCCAACAGAAAAGCTTCAAACGCTTCGTCCGCACGATCCACTTCATCAATGAGCAACACGGGGGACGCATCCTGTGCCTGGATCGCCTGCAGCAACGGCCGCTCCATCAGGAATTCGCGGCTGAAGATATGTTTCTCTTTCTCCTCAACGCTCCGCGTGGTTGCTTCTTCAATCTTGATGGCCAGGAGCTGCTTCTGGTAGTTCCACTCGTAAACTGCGGAATTCACATCAAGACCTTCGTAGCATTGCAGCCGGATGAGATTGGTGCCAAGCAGCCGCGCCAGAACTTTTGCGACCTCGGTCTTCCCTAGCCCAGCATGGCCTTCAAGGAGCACAGGCCGGCCCATTTTCACACCGAGAAAAATTACGGTCGCCAGCGCCGGATCGGTGATGTAACCCAGCTCCTCAAAACCACGCAGCACATCCTGCAGGTTCGCGATCGTCTTTCCCGGTGGAAGAGTTGGCGCCGCCATTTTGAGAGCTACTGCTTCCCCGTGGTGCCATCCTTCGGCTTTTCTCCAGCGTCTGCGCTCGAACTTCCCGCAAATGTCGCCTTAATGGCCGAGAACGCCAGCCCCAGACCGCTGATCGGCTGCGGTGCGCCCGCGGGCGTAGGCTGCCCCTGCAGTTGCTGTTTGAAGTTGGCGCTGAATTTGTCGAACATGATGTTGGAAACTTCCTGGATCATCCGGCCGCCCATCTGCGCCAGAATGCCGACCACGTTGGTCTCTGAAACACTGAGCACCTCAGTCCCGCCAGGAATCTCCCTGAGCTTGCCCGTCATGGTCATGGAGGCGCTGCCTTTTCCACGCGCATCCTGACCCTTGCCCATCATCTCGATCTCGTACGCCGCAGGATCAAGCCTGACGATCTCCACCTGCCCTTTGAAGTCGCTCACCGTTGGACCAACTTTTACGCTGATCGATCCCTTGTAGTGGCGTTCGTCAATCTGCTCGGTGATCTGCGCGCCGGGCACGCAGACCACCACCTTCTTCGGGTCGCTCAGGAAGTCCCACACTTTCTGGATCGGCTCCTGCACCTGAAAGCTCTTTTCTACTTTGACTCCCATCTGTTACCCCGTCACTCCTTTTTCCTTAAGGATGTTCCAGACCTTCCATGGTGTAATCGGCATGTCAATGTGCTTCACGCCGAGATGCGCCAGAGCGTCTACCACCGCATTCACGAACGCCGCCGGCGAGCCCACGTTGGGTGATTCGCCAATTCCCTTGGCGCCGAACGGATGGTGCGGCGAGGGCGTCACGGTCTTGTCCGTCTCCCAGTTCGGTGTCTCAACCGCAGTAGGCAACAGATAATCCATGAACGTGCCGCCCTGCACGTTGCCGTTTTCGTCGTAATCGATCTGCTGCATGAAGGCGATCGCCAGGCCCTCGGTCAGGCCGCCATGAATCTGCCCCTCCACGATCATCGGGTTGATGATGTTCCCGCAGTCATCCACCGCCAGGAAGCGCCGGACTTTGACCTCGCCCGTGCCCTTGTCGATATCGACTACGCAGATATACGTGCCGAACGGGAAAGTGAGGTTCGGCGGATTGTAGTAGTCCACCGCCTCCAGCCCCGCTTCCACGTCGGGCGGATGGTTGGTGTAAGCCGCAAATGCGATCTCCTGGATGGTCTTCGCCTTGCTCGGCGAGCCCTTCACAAAGAACTTACCCGGCTCCCAGTCCAGGTCTTGCTCGCTGCATTCCAGCAGGTACGCTGCGATCTTGCGGGCTTTGTCGCGAATCTTGCGCGCAGCAATGGCGGTAGCCGCGCCGGAGGTCGGCGTGCTGCGGCTGGCGTAGGTGCCCAGACCGTATGGAGCCGTGTCGGTGTCGCCTTCTTCCACCATCACATCAGAAGCAGGAATGCCGAGCTCCTGCGCCACAATCTGTGCGTAGGTGGTCTCGTGCCCCTGTCCCTGGCTCTTGGTTCCCATGCGGCAGATCGCCTTGCCAGTGGGATGAATCCGGATCTCAGCGCTGTCAAACATCTTGATCCCGGCGATATCGAACGTGTGCGCAGGTCCCGCGCCCACGATCTCAACAAACGTCGAGATCCCAATCCCCATCAGCTCGCCCTTCTTGCGCTTCTCTTCCTGTTCCTTCCGCAGCGCGTCATATCCGATCTTATCCAGCGCCAGCTTCAGGTTGGCTTCATAGTTGCCGCTGTCATAGCTCCAGCCCAGCGGTGACTTGTAGGGGAACTTGTCATTGCTGATGAAGTTCTTGCGCCGCAGCTCCACCGGGTCCATCTTCAGTTCCTGCGCCAGCACATCCACCGCGCGCTCAATCAGGTAGGCGGCCTCAGTCACGCGGAACGAGCACCGGTAGGAAATTCCGCCCGGCGCCTTGTTGGTGTAAACGCCGTCCACTTCGCAGAAAGCATTCTTAAGGTCATAGTTACCGGTGCAGATGCTGAATAACCCGGCGGGAAATTTTGTCGGTTGCGCGGCGGCATTGAACGCGCCGTGATCGGCCAGCGTCTTCACCCGCAACGCCTTCATGGTGCCGTCTTTCTCAGCCGCGATCTCGGCTTGCATGTGGTAATCGCGGGCAAAGCCGGTGGACATCAGGTTCTCTGAGCGCGTCTCGATCCATTTCACCGGCAGTCCAGTGGTGAGCGAGGCCACCACGGCGCACACATATCCGGGATAAATCGGAACCTTGTTGCCGAAGCCACCACCGATGTCCGGCGAGACCACACGGATGTTCTGCTCTGGAATTCCGCCCACCAATGCAAATAGCGTCCGGTGCGCGTGCGGCGCCTGCGACGTGAGATAGACGGTCAGCTTCCCGGTTGCGCTGTTGAAATCCGCCACGCAGCCACACGTCTCCAGCGGCGCGGGATGGCAACGCTGGAAAAATGCATTCACTTTGGCCTTTACCGGCGCGGCAGCAAACAGCTTGTCCGTATCCTGCTTGTCGCCCACTTCCCAGTGGAAAATGTGATTGTCCTTCTGCTCACGGTCTTCGCGCAGCAACGGCGCACCGGGATCCATGGCTTTCTTCGGGTCCACCAGCACCGGCAGTTCTTCATAATCCACTTCCACCAGCTCCGCCGCATCGGCAGCGGTGTAGCGGTCCTCCGCCACCACAAACGCCACTTCCTGCGCCTGGAACAGGACCTTGCCTGTCGCCAGCACCATCTGTTTATCGCCGGAAAGCGTCGGCATCCATGCCAGGTTCGCTTTCGCCAGGTCCTCACCGGTAATCACCGCCAGCACTCCGGGCAGAGCCTTGGCTTTGCTGGTATCAATGCTCTTGATCCGGGCATGTGCGAATGGGCTGCGCACCAGATGGCCGTAAACCATTCCCGGCAGGTTCACGTCGTCAACGTAATTGCCCTTGCCCTGGATGAACCGCGAATCTTCCTTC
>JBAIYI010000693.1:0-2186 GCA_037915955.1 Terriglobales bacterium | reverse complement strand
TTCTGGATCGGCTTTGCCCAGGTCTGGTGCCAGAACCAGACCGACGAAAGTTCGCGTCTGCTGGCGAAGACCGATCCGCACTCACCCGGCCAGTTCCGCGTGATCGGAACGGTCCAAAACAGTGCTGATTTCGCCAAGGCCTTTGGCTGTAAGGCTGGGCAGAAAATGGTCAGCGAGAACGCCTGTCACGTCTGGTAAGAAAAACCTCAGCTCAGATGCCGCACCGGGGTTGGTGCGGCATTTTTATTGCCTGCGACACCTACTTTTGCTAGTGGCCCGCGGCAACCCCGGTTCCGAGTACCTGCTCCAGAGCCTGCGCAATCTCGCTCGCGATACGCTGGACGGTCTGCTCTGATTCAGCTTCTACCATGACTCGGGCCAGCGATTCCGTCCCGGAATAACGCACGTTCACCCGGCCATTGCCGCTGAGTTCACGTTCCGCCCTGCCAATGGCCCCCATGACTTCCGGAAGCTGGTCAAGCGGCTTCTTCTCCCGCACGCGTACGTTCTTGATGGTTTGCGGGAACACTTTCAATTCTTTTACCAATTCAGCCAGCGGTTTGCCGCGTTTGCATACCACTTCCAGAACACGAATTGCAGTAAGCAGGCCGTCGCCGGTTGTCGCCTCGCGGGAAAGAATGATGTGCCCGGACTGCTCGCCTCCCAGGACCGCGCCGGTCTTCTGCATCTCTTCCAGCACGTACTTGTCGCCCACGGGGGCGCGTAGCATCTTGATCCCGAGGTTGCGAAGTGCAATCTCAAGTCCCATGTTGGACATGGTCGTCGCCACCACGGTGTTCTGCGCGAGTTCTCCGCGCGACTTGAGTTCTTCGGCAAGCAGCAGCATCACCGCGTCGCCGTTCACTATTTTTCCGGTTGAATCGGTGAATAGTGCGCGATCGGCATCGCCATCAAAGCAGATGCCCAAGTCGGCGCCATGCTGGACCACTTCCCGGCCGACAACCTCAGGGTGAAGAGCGCCGCAATTTTCGTTGATGTTCCTGCCGTTGGGGGAGTTATGCGTGAACTGGGCTTTCACACCGCAGCGCGGAAAGACTTCCGGGGCAATGGAGCTGGCGGCGCCGTTCGCGCAATCGATCACTACTTGCAGCTTCTCTGCACCCGCAATGGGACGGGCCAACCAGTTGATGTATGCACCGCGAAGTTGCGCCTGTTTGTAACCATCCGTCACCGTTCCACCCATGAACCCGTCTTGCCTCTCCGTCAGGGCAAAGATCTCTCTTTCAATTTCGAGTTCGGTGGAATCGGGCAGCTTAAAGCCGTCCGGGCCGAAAACTTTAATGCCGTTGTCCTGCCAGGGATTGTGCGAGGCCGAAATCACCACGCCAGCCGAGAACTTCTGCGTATGCGTGATCTGCGCGATGCCCGGAGTGGTGATCACTCCCGCGCTGGCGACTTCAACTTTCGCGACGCTCAACCCGAATGAGAGCATCTCCGCAATCCAGGCGCTTGATTCGCGCGTGTCCTGGCCGATGACCACCCGCCGCGGGCCTGCGGGAAGATGATCCCCGAGAGCACGGCCAATATTGAAAACCGTCGTTTTGTCGAGCGGGTATTCGCCTGCTACCCCGCGGATTCCATCAGTGCCAAAAAGTTTTCTCATCGTTACCTGCGCTTTAGCCGGATTCTGGTGCAGGTGACCGGGGACGTCACTTATTCCCTGCTCGTTCCCTTTACTTCTGCATTAAATGTACCGCGAGACACGCGGGCGGAGATACGGTCGCCGGGCTTAATTTGTGCAACATCTTTGATCAGAGTACCGCTTGAGTCGAAAACCAGCGCATAACCGCGGTCAAGAATCTTCACTGGAGAGAGGGCATCAAGCTTTCCGGAAATGGCGTTAAGGCGCGCTTTGTCCTCGGCGATGCGAACGCGCATCGCTCGTGCCATAGTGTGGGTGGCGCCGTCGAGCTGGGTGCGAGTAGCTGCCAGAGTCCGTCGAAAATCAAAATGTCGTACCCGGGCCGACGCGACTTCCAGCCGGCGGTGGTAGCCGCGAAGGCTCTCGTTGAAACTCGCTGCCAGACGGAAAACGAGTTCGTCCAGCCGCTGCCCGCGGCGGCCGAGAAAATCCTGGATACGAGCAAATGCTCCGTGTTGCGCCAGTTCCGTAAGCCGTCCTTTGGCCATCACCAGGTGATAACGCGTTGCGCGGTCGAGCCGTT
>JBAIYI010000876.1:0-5903 GCA_037915955.1 Terriglobales bacterium | reverse complement strand
CGACCACATTTCCCAGGAAGAACTCATCAGCCAGATGAACGCGGCGCTGAAAGTTCCCGGACTGGCGAACGCATGGACCATGCCGGTGAAAGGCCGGACAGACATGCTCACCACCGGCATGCGCACGCCCGTTGGGCTGAAGATCTCCGGCGCTGACGTTCAGCAGATTGAAAAGATCGGAATGCAGGTGGAGTCTCTCCTGCGCTCGGTCAACGGGACCCGGAGCGTCTTCGCCGAGAGGACCGGCGGCGGCTATTTCCTCGACTTCAACTGGAACCGCGACGAACTCGCCCGCTACGGGCTGAGCATGGAAGAGGCGCAGAGCTTAATTCAGAACGCAATCGGCGGCGAGAACGTTACCACGGTCGTGCAGGGCCGCGAGCGCCATCCGGTCAGCGTGCGCTACATGCGCGACTTCCGTACTGATTTAAGTGCATTGAGCCGGCTGCTTGTTCCAATCGCCGGAAAGCAGCGGCAGGTTCCGGTGGCGCAGCTCGCCACCATCACTCCCACGACCGGACCTGCCATGCTGCGCAACGAAAACGGACTGCTCACCGGCTATGTATATGTGGACATCGCCGGACGCGATCCCAGCAGCTACATCGAGGCAGCAGGCCAACTGCTGCGCGGCAGACTCAACCTGCCGGTCGGTTATTCGATGGCATGGACCGGACAATATGAAGCCATGCAGCGCGTTGCCCAGCGGCTCACCTACGTGGTGCCGGTCACGCTGCTCCTGATTCTGGTGCTGCTGTATGCCAATACGCGGTCATTCACCAAAACCTTCATCGTGATTCTGGCTGTGCCGTTCTCTGCCATCGGGGCCGTCTGGCTCCTCTATCTGCTGGGCTACAACATAAGCGTGGCCGTATGGGTCGGACTGATCGCTCTGCTGGGCGTAGATGCAGAGACCGGTGTCTTCATGCTCCTGTACCTCGATCTCGCCTACGAGCAGGCCAGACGCGAAGGTCGCCTCAACAGCTTGCCGGAGTTGCAGGATGCCATCCTTCACGGTGCAGTAAGGCGCTTGCGACCCAAGTTCATGACCGTCGCTGCGGCGTTCCTCGGTCTTCTGCCCATCATGTGGTCCAACGGAGCGGGCGCTGACGTAATGAAGCGCATCGCTGCCCCGATGATTGGAGGAATTTTTACCTCTTTTGTCCTTGAGCTGGTGGTCTATCCGGCTGTCTATCAGATTTGGAGATGGAACTTCGATCTGAAGCGCCGCGTTGCGACCGTAGCAGCGATTGCTCCCACTACTCTTGCCGCGTCTTCGACTATCGCGAGATGACGCAGTCCGGCAATGCGCTATAAGCGCGCACATCTAACTTGATCGAGAGATCCCGGCCAGGCCGCTTGCCTTGGAAATTAGCGTTTGACATCGAAGCAGCGGTCGCAGGATACTGCGGGTAGTGCGCTCACAGGGCGCCACCCACCCGCGGCAAGGGAACATTCCCACCTGTTTTGGTCTGAGTCGAGTGCCTATGCACCTTCTTTCAGCCTGAATTTCAGCGGGCACAGGCAGTTCGCGAAAGGAGGTCGTAATGACCGCTTCCAGATCTCTCCCGGTTCATCCGTCTCTTGACTCCCTACGCAAACAGGCAAAGAAGCTGGTGCGCGATATCGCCGCGGGTGACGCCGCCGCAATCGCGCGTGCTGGCGCGCATCTGCCGAACATCCCTCTGCCGCTGACCCAGCGCAACTCGCAGTTCGTAATTGCTCGCGAATACGGCTATGCCGGCTGGCAGGACCTCACTCGCGAGGTGAAAAGACGTCTTGGCCAGGGTCTTGAGTGGGCAGCAGAGCAGGCGGAACACATCATTCATGACAACGACGTCGAACGGCTGAAGCAACTCCTGGTGGAATATCCGGAGTTGCTATCCTGGCGCAGGAATCAGTTTGGTGCGCGCGAAGGCCTGCTGGGATTCGCCACCAGCTCCTATGGAGACAGCTTCGATCCCCAAAGAGAAAAACAGTTCACCCGCGCTGATTGCGCCGAGCTGCTGCTGGATGCAGGCGCCATCGTGGTGCCCTCCGTCATCGATGGCCTTCTCGCGTCGCGTGCCCGCGGGCTGCTACAGCTGTTTCGCCGGAAAGGCCTGCTTCCGCACACGCTCAAGTTTCTCGTTGCCTTCGGAGAGCTTGAGGCCGTCCGCACTGCGCTCGCCCAAACCGGTACTAATCTGGCCGCAGTCACGGAGGCGTTCACCGTCGCCTGCAGCTTCGAGCATGAGGCCATAGCGTTGCTCCTGCTGGACCGGGCCATCGTGCTCGATCCCGAGTTCGGTGCGCGCGTCGACAGTAGTGCGGGACGGTTGAGCTTCACGAGATACTTCATCGAGAAGCGGCCGAAACACGCGACCGAGGTTGGCCTCTGGAAAGCGTTTGTGATGGAACAGATCAGCCGGGCGGTTTACTCATGGAGTGGCAGCGAGACCTCGCTGAAGGAACAACGCGGGCAGAGCGATTTGGCGACGCTCGTTCGTCTCTTACACGATGAGCCGTGGCTGCTCGGCGAAGACTTCGTGGAGTTCCAAACGGAGATCATCGAGCGGGCAACGCTGCATGGTCACGGTGAACTGATCACTGCTCTGCTCGGCCTCAATCCAGCGTTGCTGCGGCGCCAGCCGCCGCCCCCATGTCAGGCAATCGAATTCGCGTTCACGTACGCCAACACGCACGTCATTCCGATCCTTACCCGCATTTGGCCTTTGCCAGACGATCTGCCACATGCTGCGGGCATGGGCGACCTTCCGCGGGTGAAGCGGTGGTTCGATGACACAGGTGCTCCTGCGCTGGGCGAAATCGAGAAGCACTATCCTTCCAGCCCGTACATGCCGAAGGATCGCATTGAAGAATCCGTACGCCAGCGCGGCGCGCTGAGCCAGCAGCGCGTGCTCGATGTCGCATTGGCCTGGTCTGTCATCAATAATCACTTCGATGTGGCCGATTTCCTGCTTCAACACGGTGCGGACATCAACACGACCTGGAGTTCCCATGAGCCGGCGAGTATCCTGCACGAACTCGTATGGCACCGGAACTACAAAGCGATGCGGTTTCTCATTGACCACGGCATCGATATGACCATTAAGGACCATCGCTGGAATAGTACGGCGCGGGGATGGGCGCAGTACGCGGCTGAGGACGCGAAGCTGGCGCATTGGCTGGCAGAAGCAGAGCAGCAGCGAGAGCGGAGACGATGAGTTCCTGACAGGTATTCTGGCTCAGAACTCTATGGGCTTTCGAACCTATACGCTTGCCGAGTGACGGGAAACTCTGCCCCAGGATGGTGTTGAAGGAAACCGCTACCGGCGCGTGGGCGCCGAACCTAATGCAGCCGAGTTCCAGATTATTGAGTTGCAGAGCCAGCCAATCGGAAGGATGATTGTGCTGCGCCAGCCAGGATCCTGGCACCTGGTCGATATTTCTTTACCTGAATACCGTGCCCATGGCATGGGCGGCGAGGTGATTCGTAGTCTCATGCGCGAATGCAAGGAATGCGGGGCCGGTCTCAAGCTCCAGGTTCTGAACACCAATCCTGCCCGGCGATTGTACGAGCGGCTCGGGTTCATCAGGACTGGCGAAGACCAGATCTACACGCACATGGAGTTCAGGAGTTGAGCCTGTCTGCGCGCGATAGTAAAAGGGAAGAGGAGTATTGCAGTCTAACCACATCTGCGAGTCTTTCAGGTGTGCCGTCCAGCAGGTGACGGCGGTTCGGCACGGCGTGATCAGCTCTTGTAGAATGCACCCCTGTGGATTTGTTTGCACCGATCCAAATCACTTTCCACGAAATAGTTAACGCAATCAAGGCTGCCGCATGAAGACAACAGTGAAAGGCGCAAGCCGCTTCGAGACCGATGCGAACCGGTACGCCGCATACCTGGAGTCTCCTGAAGGCAGGCTGCGCGCGGAACTGGCGTTCGCTAACCTGCAGGAATTTCTGCCCGCGCCCCCCGGAAGCAACACGGTCCGGGCGCTCGACATTGGGGGTGGAACAGGAGCCGCTTCGGTTCCTCTCGCGCGTCTGGGGATCCATGTGACCTTGCTGGACTCGTCTCCCGCGATGCTGAATGCAGCAGAGCAGACCGTTGTGGAAGCCGGGGTAAGAGACCACGTTACTCTCCAGCAGGGCGATGCGGCCCAACTCGCGGAGCTTTTTGAAAAGAGATCCTTCGATCTGGTTCTTTGCCACAACGTTTTGGAATACTTGGAGGAGCCTGCCGCTGTACTGCGCGGCGCTGCTCGGTTGTTGCGGAATTCGTCGGCAGTGTTGTCTGTTCTGGCACGCAATCAGGCGGGCGAAGTGTTGAAGGCGGCTCTCAAGGCAGGCGATTTGTCCGCCGCGGAAGCGAACCTTTCTGCCGAGTGGGGACAGGAATCGCTCTATGGAGGCAAGGTACGATTATTCAAGCCGGAAGCTTTGGAAGCGATGCTGGGTAAGGCCTCTCTCTCAATTGCCGCACGGAGGGGAGTGCGTGTGATCGCAGATTACCTGCCGGCACAGATCTCTCTAATGGCGGATTACGAGCGAATCTTCGCTCTTGAGCGGATGCTTGGTGGTCGACCGGAGTTCATCGGCGTCGCTCGCTACCTGCAGTTGCTGGCGCGGTATGAACGTCACCAGTTGGAGGTGGATGGGTGAGCAACGTGCATCCAGCATCGTCAACTCCCACTGTCGCGCGGCCCAGGCCGGAGACAGGGATCTCACTTGGGCTTGGGCTCACGAACGAATGCAATCTCGCTTGCTCTTTCTGTTACCGCGATCCCTCTCGAGTAGATCGTCTCACTCTGGAGCAGGTCAAATCGGTGGTTGAGCGCCTGCCAGTTCGCTCGGTGAATCTGGGTACGGGTGAGAACGGCATGCATCCGGAATTCAAGGCGATTCTGGCCTGGCTGCGAACGCAACCGGTGAAGCTCACCATCACGTCCAACGGCCACAGCATTGCTGTTCTGGAAGACAACGAATTACGCGCGTTCCACGATGTCGAGTTCTCGCTGGACTATCCCAATCAAACCGAGCAGGACGCACAACGCGGACCGGGCAATTGGGAACTCATCCGGCAACAGGCCGGGCGTTGTGTGGAGCTTGGCGTGCCGGTGACGATCATCGCGGTCATGATGAAGTCAAATTACCTGTGCCTTGCGGATGTAGCTCGAGTGGCGAAGCGGTTTGAGGCTCCTTTGCGCGTAAATGTTTACCAGGCAGTGCGATCTGATGTGTACGCGCTGAGCTACCAAGAATACTGGGAGGGTTTCCGCCGGCTCTTTGCGGAAACCGATGTGATCGCGATTGGTGAACCTCTGGTGCGTGCCATGGCGGGCTTGCCGCCACTTGTCGGCGGATGTGGTTTGAGCACGATTCGCGTTACGCCGAGAGGAACAACCCAGCCGTGCGTGTACTGGCCAGGAGCAGGTGAGCCTTTGTCTGAGCTGATTCGTGCGGGCGCAGATGTTCTAAACTCCGCGCCTTTCGAACAGGCTCGTAAAGTTCCCGAAGCGTGCCAGCCGTGCGATTTCCGTGACAGCTGTCACGGCGGCTGTGCCGGGCGGCGACAACTCCAGGGCGCACTCCTACAGCCCGACTTTTACTGTCCCATCGTGCGCGGCGAACGCCCACAGCTTCAGGTTCGCATGGCCGAAAACCGCGATCTGCCCAAACTCGGGAGCTCCTGCACCACCATAGTTGTTGCGCGCGAACCGGCGGCATAGCCGACCCCGCGCAATTTGTCATTCCTCCCGCCGTTTTATTTATTGCGCGTTGATCCACTTATCTGAGCCTGACAGCTTCACAGCGACATCGGTGAAGAATATGTGTGCCGGTTTCCCGTCGGCCGTGCCACGGTGTTCCGTTGAGATAAGCAGAGGGCCGGCCTTCTTGTAGCCCGCCCATGTGGCGATGA
>JBAIYI010000551.1:0-5053 GCA_037915955.1 Terriglobales bacterium | reverse complement strand
AACAAACCCGGCGAAGCAAATCATCTACGATCCGGCTACCACGGCGTCAAACGGAACGGGCGGTTTCACTCGTACAGGGTTCACGAATAATCAGATCCCGCTCAGCCGCATGGATCCGGCAGCGCTGGAGCTACTCAACCGTTATCCGTTGCCGAATCGAACCGGCACGGCCACCGGAGCGAACAACTTCATCCTGCTCGGCACCGATCAGGACAATCAAGACCAGTTTGATAGCCGGATTGACCACAAATTCAGCGAACGTGATCAGGTGTTCGTTCGCTACTCCTGGTTCCACGAGTTCGGGAACCCGGCAGCGTTTTTCCAGGATGGCAGCGGCGGAACCGGCGCCGCCGATACGCTGGGCCAGCAGGTGGCAGGGAACTACGTTCATACTTTTAACGAGCGCCTCTTGAATGAAGCGCGGTTCGGCTACACGCGGCGCGGCGTCACGCGCAGAGGGGTCGCGCTCGATAGCAGTATTCAGCAGTCCTTTGGAATTCCGGGCATTCCAGCAACCAATTCGTTTGCCGACGGTCTCCCGGTGATCCAGATTTCCGGTTTGCAGCAGCTCGGCGCGCCAACCAGCACCAACCTTGATTCGCGCACGGACGTGACCGAATTTGTTGACAACCTTTCCTTGATCAGGGGCAGGCACAGCCTTAAGCTCGGCGCCGACCTACGCTGGGAGAGGCTCGACATCCTTCAGCCGCCGAATCCCACTGGATCGTTCAGTTTCACTCAGCTCTTCACTGATCTGCCGGGCACCACAGGAACAGGCAACGCAGTGGCGAGTTTTCTGCTTGGCCAGGTTCAGCAGTTCCAGATTGACCTTGAATCGAAACCCTTCCGCGAGCGTGCTCACATCTTCGAGTCATACATTCAGGACGATTGGAAAGCCACCCGTCGCCTTACCGTGAATGCCGGCCTGCGCTACACGCTGAACTTTCCATCCACGGAAGTAGACAATCAGGGCGCGGTGTTCAACCTGCAAACGCAGAAGCTGGATTACCTTGGACAGAACGGTTTTTCCGGCAGCGCGCGCGAACTCCATCCGCTGAATTTCGGACCGCGAGTTGGACTTGCTTACCAGTTATTCCAGAATACGGTGGTGCGCGCCGGCTACGGGCTGGTGTGGATCGAGCAGGCGGGAATCACCACACCGTTCACGACTCCGCAGTTCCCATTCCTGCAGACCGTGGGCCAGCGGACCCTGGATAACATTAACCCAGCCTTTTTGCTTAGCAATGGGCCGAGCGTTGCGCCCATCCCGCTCACGCCGGATGCCGGGCTCGGGCAGGGCGTTTTCGCCGTGAACCGCGATCTGGGTTCAGGTTACGTGCAACAGTGGAACCTGGCGGTACAACACCAGCTTACGAACAACATCAGCTTCCAGTTTGCTTATGCCGGTTCTCATATTGTGCACGTGGGCATGCCGGACGTGAACATCAACCAGCTCACGCCGGACCAACTCGCCCTGGGCAACACGCTTCTGCAGAAGGTGGCCAATCCATTCTTTGGGAAGGTGCCCGCGAGCTCATCGATCGGAGGACCCACGATCTCCCGCGCTCAGTTACTGATGCCGTTTCCTGAGTTCACCGCAGTAGCACTGTATCGTAACAACATCGGCGACAGTCACTATCATGCGTTTGAGGCAAAGCTGGAGCAGCGCCTCTCGCACGGAATGTCGTACCTGGTGAGCTACACGCACTCCAAGCTCATTGATGAAGCTTCTTCCGTGTTTGATGCTTCCGTGCTGACGGGCCCCATCGCGAACTTTCCGGTTGCGAACAGCTTCAATGTGGCGGGAGAGAAAGACTCCTCTTCCGGTGATATTCCAAATGTGCTCGTGGCCTCCTACATGTGGACTCTTCCTGTCCGGGTGCATAACTGGGCCGGTGCGCTGCTCAACGGCTGGCAGGTTGCGGGCACCATTGATCTTCAGTCCGGGATGCCGGTGGCGATCACACAAGCCACCAACTTCAATGCCTTTGCCGGTTATGGTGTGCAGCGCCCGAACGTGACCGGACCACCAAACCTTTCTCCCGATCAGCGTACCCCATCGCATTTCTTTAATACGGCGGCCTTCGTGGCGGCTCCGCAATTTACCCTGGGCAACAGCTCGCGTAATCCGGTGCGCGGCCCTGCTTATCGGGACGCCGACATCGCTTTTATCAAGACCGTGAATGTAAGGGAGCGCGTGCAGGCGCAATTACGCGCTGAGATCTTCGATCTCACCAACACACCGGCTTTCGCGCAGCCGAATGGAGTGCTGGGAAATCCGGCCTTTGGGAGCATCACTTCCACGGTGGCCGATCCGCGGGTAGTGCAATTAGGACTCAAGCTGAGTTTTTAAGGGTTTCTTATAATTCGGTTGCGTGTGGAAAAAAATATGAGCCAGGTATATTTTTTGCGCTTTTCCCCGCCACTTAACAATTAACAATGCAAGGAGTAACTTTCCCGTTCAAAATTTGACTACGTTTGGCTACGTTCAAGATTTTGGGACTCAGAGGCCGGAGGAAACTCCGGCCTTAATTGCGTCCCGCCTCGAGCGCAGGCCTTTTCCGATGCCACTCAGTCTTCTTTTCATACGCCCGAGCCAGAGCCAGGACCGATCCTTCGGCCCCCGGTGCACCCGCAATCTGTAGCCCAATCGGCAGACCTGATTTCGAGAACCCGCAAGGTATTGAGACTGTCGGCAGCCCCCAGACGTTGAACGGCCGCGTGTTTCGCAGCATGACAAGTTCCTTGCGCCGGAGCTCGTCTGGCGCAGCTTTCAGTTGAGCGATACTATCCGGCAGCATTGGGCTGGTGGGGGTGAGAATCAGGTCTACCGCCGAGAAGATTTCCACAATCTCGCGCCGCGTGCGCAGCAGCTCGCGATAGTGCTGGATGTAGTCCGCCGCGGACACGTCCGCTCCGCTGCGGATACGCTTCACGGTTTCCGGCTGATATTCAGCCTCGTGCGCCGGTAAGTACCGCTGGTGATAAACGTAAGGCTCGCAGCGAACTACGGTGCGGTCCACCTCTGTGGCGAGATCAAGCTCCTGGAGTCCGGCTGTTTCACGGCTCAGCAGGGCGACCGCTGTATCTACCGCATCGCGAACCTCGGCATCAACGCCATCCCAGAACTTCTTCGGCAACCCAAGCCGCAGGGAAGCGCAGGACTCTTCGATCGCCGAAGGATAGAAGACCGGCGGAAATTTCTGGCAGTAGACATCATGGTGATCGTAGTGAGCGATTGCCTGGAGCATGAGCGCGGCGTCAGTCACGCTGCGGGCCATCGGCCCCGCGTGGTCAAGCGACCATGAAAGGGGAATAATGCCCCGCACGCTCACCATCCCATAACTCGGCTTGAGGCCCACAATGCCGCAGTAGGAAGCAGGCAGGCGGATCGACCCCGCCGTATCCGTGCCGATAGCTCCATAGCAGAGGCCTGCGGCGACCGCGGCCGCTGAACCAGAGGAGGATCCACCTGTAATGTGGGCGGTATTCCACGGATTTTTTGCAATTCCGAAGTGCCCAACCATTCCACTGCCGCCATAAGCGAATTCATGCAGGTTCAGCTTGCCCAGCATGACCGCTCCGGCTAACCGAAGCCGGCGAACCACCTCGGCATCTTCCGACGGCACGTGATGCTCCAGCACCTTGCTCGCCGCCGTGGTCCGCACGCCGGCCGTTTCCGCCAGGTCCTTCACCGCAAGCGGCACTCCATGCAATGGACCTTTCCATTCGCCGCGCATGATTTCGGCTTCGGCATGTCGAGCTTCCTCCATGGCTGTTTCCGCGGTCACAGTGATAAAAGAATTCAGCTTGGAATCGACGTGCTCAATTCGGGCCAGGCACGCCTCAGTAAGTTCCACTGGAGACACTTTCTTCGTCTGCACGGCCTGGCTGGCTTCAGAAAGGTCCAGCAGCGGAAGCTGTTCGCGGGTTGCGGAAGTAAGCATGGCAGGTCAGAATATCATTTGCGGCGAGGACAAAACGAGCCGCGATCATGCGGTTGCGGTACAGGAGTGCAATGCTGATCTGGTCGCGATGCAGAGGAGATGTGGGGTGGCTACGGCTGTAATCGCTCGTCGGCGAAGCAAGAAAAAGATACTCGTCGCTGGTTTTCTGGTATTCCTCGCGGCTTTGTTGAGCACCGGCGCAGCGGTCTATGAACGCCCCGGAATGTTCGTGACTGCAATCCAGCGGTTGCGAGTCTGGCGTATGGGGCTTCAGATCCGTTCGGTGATGCTGGGCCCCTATCGCATCAACTATATGGTGGCTGGTGAAGGCAAGCCAGTTGTCCTGGTGCACGGGCTTGCTGGTCGAGCAGAAGACTGGCTGCCCATGGTACGCGCATTAACGAGCCACGGCTTCAAGGTCTACGCTCCAGACCTTCTTGGTTTTGGGCGCTCATCGCGGCCAGATGTGGAGTACTCGATTTCGCAACAGGAAGAGATAGTCAGGCAGTTCATGGACAGCCAGCAACTGCAGCAAGCCGACGTGGCCGGCTGGTCCATGGGTGGCTGGATCACGCTGAAATTCGCGGCCGACCATCCTGACCGGGTTCGACGGCTGATATTGTTGAGCAGCGCCGGGCTGAAGTTTGATCCGGTGAACGTTGCTGCGCTGCGGCCGAAAACCGAAGCCGATCTGGCGCACATGATGTCGATTCTCACACCGCATCCGCCGGTTATTCCCAGCTTCTATGCGCAGTGGTTTTTGCGTGACTTTGCTGCGGAAGATTGGGTGGTTGAACGCAGCCTGAGATCGATGCTAACGGGCAAGGACATCATGGATGACAAAATGGGCACAGTCAAAATGCCAGTGATGATCGCATGGGGCAGGCAGGATGTACTCACACCGCCTTCCATCGGCGAGCAGATGCGGCAGGCAATGCCACAATCGGTCTTCTTCATGTTTGATGATACCGGTCATCTTGCTCCAAACGAATGCAGCGCGCGGCTTGGTCCGCACATTGTGGAATTCCTGAATGCTGAACCGCCGATGCCGGCCGGCATCAGGGAAGAGCCGTGCCGGTGAGTGCCTCGCGCTCGGCAAAATAAAT
>JBAIYI010000140.1:0-4349 GCA_037915955.1 Terriglobales bacterium | reverse complement strand
TGCGAGACGGACCGTACCCGCGGGCCTCGTTCTTCGTTTACAGTTCCCTGCTGAGAAAAATTCCTGAACAACCGAGCAATCTCCCGGGTCTTTATCGCAGAGGGAGTGCGCGAGGTGACCGGACAGGTGCTGGCGAGTACAGTCATGGCGATGCCCCAGACCGACGACGAGCGCCTGGAACTGGCCGTCCGCGACCATGCGCGACTGGTGTACCGCGTGGCGTACTCGGTCGTGCGGAATCACCATGACGCCGAGGATGTTGTCCAGGAAACCTTCCTGCGTGTATTCCGGCATCGCGGCAAGCTCTCCGGAGTGGTGACGCTGCACACGTGGCTGGCGAGAATTGCGTGGCGGCTGGCGTTGGATCACAAACGGAAAATGCCCTCGCCTGACGCTGGGAACGTGGACGACATCGCGGAACGCCTTCGGTCGAGTACGGCGAATCCCGCCGAGACTTTGTTGGAGAGTGAGATGAGCGAGTTGCTCGAGAAATTGATTTCGGGTCTGCCGGAAAAACTCCGAGCGCCGCTGACACTCTCGACGCTGGAAGAACTTTCGCCGGCGGAAATTGCCGAGGTTCTGGGGATCAGCGAAGCGGCGGTACGGTCTCGCGTATTTCGCGCGCGCCAGTTATTGAAAGACAGGCTGGGTGCGCTGTTGGAGGGGATCCATGCATCCTGAAGATCGCGACAAGTTCACGGAACGTTGGCTCGATTCCGCGCTGAAGCAGCGCGGAGAGGCCGAACCCGCGCCAGGGCTGGAACAGAGAATCCTGTCGAGGTTGCGCGATCGCAGTATTGCTCCAGAAAAAGAGCCATGGCGGTGGTGGCCGGCCTTTGCTGCTCTGGCCGCGGTGGTACTGCTCGGTGCATTGGTGTTGGTGATGCGCAATCAGCGGCACGAGCCTACGGGGGTCGCCGGAGAGACGGCTGCGCCGACCCGGGAACTTCCTGCAGTTGCACAGCACATTCCGCAGCAACAGAAGGCCGAGAAATCAGCAGCAACGAAGACGCCGGTGCACGTGCAAGTGAAGCGGAGAGTCGCCTCGCCAGCTTCGAATCGCGAGCCGCGCCTGGAGCAGTTTCCATCCCCACAGCCGCTCAGCGAGCAGGAGGAGATGCTGGCAGCTTACGTTTCGCAGTTCAACAGCGAGGCCGTGCTCATTGCACGACTGCAATCTGAATGGCGAGCAAGAGATGACGAGGAATGGCGGAAGTCTGGGAAGGACAGACGCGATTGAGATTCAACAGCAATCAGGGATAAGGAGAGATCATGAAAACGAAGAATTCTTGTTGGGTGCTCTTTTTCACGTTGGCTGCGCTGATCTGCGCCCCGGCAACCGCCGAGGATAAGACCAAGCCGTCGAGTGAGGCGCAACAGAGCGCCCCGGCGGTCGCCAATGAAGCTCGGCAGAGACTCTTGGGCGCTTACCACCTTGAGTTTTCCGTGCATGAGATAGAGAACGGGAAACGGGTGAATACGAGACGTTACACTCAGGATCTGAACTCGGACGACAGCAATGAACTCAAGATCGG
Organism: Terriglobales bacterium; assembly: GCA_037915955.1. Lineage (GTDB taxonomy): Bacteria > Acidobacteriota > Terriglobia > Terriglobales > Acidobacteriaceae > Angelobacter. The sequence continues at coordinate 2,814 of JBAIYI010000140.1, read as the reverse complement.
CACCCGGATCCCGATCGAATCCAAGCAGGGCGAATTTGAATATCTGGACGTCGGCACAAACATCTTCAGCCGACTCTACACCTATACAGGCCAGTTACAGTTGTCGGTGCGGGTTGAAATCAGCAATTTCGCAACTCCCAACCAGGTCCAAAGCGCGCGACCGCTGATACGTCAATTGAGAATCAGTGGCAGTACCGTGCCAGAACTCGGCAAACCTATGTTGATGGGTAGCGTGGATGATCCAAACTCGAACCGTCAGTTCCAACTGGAAGTGACGGTGACCAAGTTGAGATAACTGGCCACCGCCTCACAGCTAGAAACACAAGTACCCGCAGCCCTTCAGGCTGCGGTTTCCTTTGCCGGCAATGGAATCTGATCTTTGTGTTCCTGCAGCCACACACGGAATGTCCGCAGTCGCGGGTTGAGCGAGCGTGTAAAGCTGACATCGCGGGCGGAGCAGAACTCATCGTTGAAGTCGCGTTTGAACTGGAACATGTTGCCCACGTCGTCGGCGCCCGGAAAACCGAACGAACGGAAGACCTCGGGAGGCACGTCGTTATACCGGATCTCCTGTCCCAAGGCGCGCGTGAATTCCGCGGCCATCTCATCGCCGGTGAGATGCTCGCCCGCGATCCCGACCCGTTTGCCGATAAACTCCGGACGTCTGAAGATCTCGTACGCGCAGCGGCCAATGTCTTCCGACGCAATCCCTGGCAGCTTCCTGTCGCCCATGGGGAAACTGATCGCCAGCTTTCCATCGGGCCCTTTCTGTGGTCCCATGCCGAAATAGATGAAGTTCTCCCAGTAGAACGAGGTCAACAGAAACGTGGTCGGGACGCCGCGGTCGGTGAAGAAGCGATCGGCTTCACCCTTGGCGTCGAAATGCGGAACCTTGTACTTGCCTCCCAGAGTGGGCATGCGGTTGTCGGAGAGTGGTACCCAGCGGCGCGTGTCTTCCAGCGTCGACCAGATCGCATGTCTGACATTAGCTTTCTGGGCCGCATCCGCCAGAACGCCGACATGGGCCGTTTCTTTTTCTCCAGAAAGATGGTCCCAGTAGAACGTGACGCAGTAGGCGCCATAAGCGCCCTCAAAAGCGCGCACGATGCTCTCCGGTTCGTCGAGACTCGCGGAAACGACCTCCGCTCCAAGGGCGGCCAAGGCCTTTGCCCCTTTTGAATTCACATCCCGGGTAATTGCCCGTGCGCGAAACTGCCCGGTCTTGTCTTCTTGGATAGCGCGGACGAGCCCGCCACCCTGCGCGCCTGTCGCGCCCATAACTGCAATGATTTTCTTATCTGGCATATCTCACCTCCACGTCAGCCGAAGTAGATGCCGAGAGAGAGTGAAAGTTGCACGCGAGGCAGAAGAGATCGACCCCAGCAGCGAGCTGTTTCACACCGAAGAACCTTCCGTGTGAGCTATAGGGGTTCTTCGACTCGGACGCGCCACACCGCGTCCTCGCTCAAGAATGACATTCCTATAGACCGTCTCAAGTGAGGGCTCAGTGAAGTCTAGAAGCGGTTGCATAAATAGGTTTGAGGTAGGGCACGGCTTCACAGGCTGCTGAAAAAAGCGCTTGTTTCAGGATTGCAGCGCTATTTTTGTGAGGTCTGTAAGCCACTCTGGTTCTTGTTTTGCCTCTGCGAGGGTGTTTGACCGCCTCGCAGAGACACTTTTCCCACGCTTCCTACGCGTAAAGCAACGTTTGCATCCGACGCAGGTTGTGCGCCGCCATCGCCAGGCAGAACAGCGCCTCGACCTTTGCCAGTCCGCGCACCTTCACCTGGCGCAACACGCGATCCAGTTTGCTCCAGCCAAACACCTTCTCTACCAGTTTGCGTTTCCGCCGACTGATGCCGAAGCCCTCGCTCTCCCGCTCTGCCGCCGTCAAGCTGTTCTTGCCCATGTTCGCGCCTTTCTCGTACTCGGCCACATGCGGGATGACCCTGCGTTTGCGGAGATCGCCGATAAACTGCGGGTCCTGGTACTGCTTGTCGGCGCCCAACGTGATTGTCTTCTCGCTTCGCACCATCCCGTCCAGCATGTCCAGGCACGCCTCTCGTTCCGCCGTTGTACTGCTTTGCGTCGCGCAACTGGACACCACCAGTCCGTTCCGGTTCTCCGTAATCACATGTCCCAAGTAGCTGGGCACCGACGCTGCCGCATCCGCCTTCTTGTACAACCGTGCTTCGGCATCGGTTTTTGACTCATGCGTATCACGCAGCAAGACCTTGCCTCCGGCACCCGTACCCTTGCTCGGCGGCTCGTCCTTGGGATGAAAGCTGTTGCGGTTCGCCCAGGCCCGGATCAGCGTCCCGTCCACCGTGAAGTGCTCTTCGCTCAGCAACTGCTTCTCCCGCGCCTGTCCCAGCACCGCGTCGAAGAACCGCTCCGACACCTCGCCTTGCATCAGCCGTTCGCGGTTCTTGGTGAACACCGTTGCGTCCCACACTTCCTCGTCCATCGTTAGCCCAACAAACCAGCGATACAGCAGGTTGTAGTTGATCTGCTCCATCAACTGCCGCTCGCTCCGGACCGAGTACAGAATCATCAACAACAACGCCCGTACCAGTTTCTCCGGCGCAATCGACGGCCGGCCACGCCGCGCATACAGCACCTCAAAGTGCAAATCCATCTCCGCCAGCGACCGATTCACCATCTCCCGAATCGCCCGCAACGGGTGATCCTGCGGAATTCGCTGCTCCGCACTCACATAGCTGAAAACTACTTCTTGCCGCTCGTCGTCTCCTCGCATATCAGCTACTTACCATCTTTGCCGGTGGAAACGCATCCCTTTTTTCAGCAGCCTGT
>JBAIYI010000300.1:0-1514 GCA_037915955.1 Terriglobales bacterium | reverse complement strand
AAGTTGCTCTTGGCGCGCAGGTGCGTGAGCGGCGATTTGGCCGTCACATCCACCCGGCCCGAGCCAGGCATGGCCGTGCCGGTGAGCGGGCCAAGATTGAAGATGAGAGGATTGGCTGGATCGAACGGATCGGTCCCCGGTTCCAACTCATCATAGATGAGCCGCGCTCCAATGCCCCGACCGCCAATGAATTTCCCAGCGTAGTCCGCTGTCGCAAGCGTGCTGGTCTTGCGTTCGGTCAGGTCTACTTTCAGAATATTGCCAGTCCAACCGTACATGGTCACCTCCCATCACTCGCTGCGACGGCTCCCTGAATCAATTCCGACAGGCGCGCCGCATTGCCCACAACTTTGGCATACACGTCCTGAGTCACCTGCTCATAGCGCAACGCGCCGGTGGGGCAGACCTTGACACAAATCGGGTCGCCGCCACATAGGTCGCACTTGAGCACGCGGCCCGTGTCTGGATCCACCGTCGTCGCGCCAAAGGGACAGGCGCTCACACATGCATAGCAACCCAGGCAGCGGGCACCGTCCACCAACATCGCGCCAGTCAGCGGGTCGCGGTAGGTTGCCCCGGCCGGACAGACGATCTGGCACGCGGGTCTATCACAGCGCCGACAGCTCACCGGGACAAACACGCCCAGCATTTCCCACTTGACGATGTGGATGCGGGCTTTGGCCGGGGCGCACTCGCCAAAATGGTTAAGAGCGCAGAAGACCTCACACGCCCGACAGCCCGCGCATTTCTCGGCGTCAATCAACACAGTCTTGGTGATCACATCGGCCTCCTCAACATGCAGCCACCGCAAATTCGATCAGCCGCAATTCGCCTTCGTCTTGACCTGCCTGTTTCAATACGTGCGCCGCTGCTCGGCGGGCCGCCAGGTTGCGAGCTGCGTTGTTCAGTGTCGTCGGGTCCAGGACGCGCACCTGCCGGACGATCCCGCGCGCATCCGTACGATAAGCGTGCAATACTAACCCGGCTGGACCTTCGACGGCGGCTGCTCCCTCGCCGATCATTTGCGTGTGCGTCGGAAGTGACCGCACTTCAGTACCGGCGAGAATTTCATCCTGGCTCAGGGCCGCGAGCATCTCGCTCGCGTCCAGCAATTCAATCAGGCCAGCCCAAACGCTGGTTGCCAGGCTGTGTGTTTCTACAAGTTCCAAGCGTTCGGCCAGTTCAGCGCCGCTCAAGGGATGGCCCGAAGCATTGAGACGCGCCAGAGGCCCGACGCGGAACAAGCCAGGCGCATCTGCGGCCTCCAGCCCCGGCCAGGCATAAGCCTTCAGATGAGCAAATGCCTGATTGCTCCACGGTTCCACGTGCTCGACAAGGTGAGCCGCGTGTTCGGCGGGATCAAAGCGCGCGATCTCTGGGCCATCCGGCGCGATGACGTGTATCTGCCCGCCCAGCCAATCTACACTGCCGTGTTCTCCAAAAAGCGCCAGCGATGCCAGCGGAAGGGAGAAAGCCTCGCCGTTGAAGAAGCTCTGCCATTCGGAGTGTGTATT
>JBAIYI010000350.1:0-2115 GCA_037915955.1 Terriglobales bacterium | reverse complement strand
TCGGATGTCATTCTTTTATGCAGGAGAGTGAGCGGTGCGCAGACTTTGCGGATTGGCGTTAGTGGCGTTAGCGGGATTGCTGCTCGGGTGCTCGGGGCTGGACAAGGATCGCGGAGACAGGACGACGAGTCATGGGTCGATGCCGTCGCCGGCGGGCGCGGCGGAAGGGTCGGCGGGAGCTGGCGCGAAGGCGCAGTCGCCGACGGCGCTGATGGATTCGCACGCAAGCGGCGGGTCGACGCTTCCGGCATATTCCGCTTATGGCGGTGGAGCGGCGCAGCAGCAGAATGTGAATCCTGCGGTGTTTGTGAATGCGTCGCATGCGGCCACACAGCAGCAGAAGGCGCCGGAGCCGGGCCTGGTGAGCCGCGCCGACGGCACCATGTACGGGCCGGGCGACCAGATTCCGGCCGGAGCCGGGCCAGGGAAGTAGTGCTAGAATTGGGGTGATCAAGCCCTGAGCGGGAGTAATTCAGTGGTAGAATGCCAGCTTCCCAAGCTGGACGTCGCGGGTTCGATCCCCGTCTCCCGCTCCATTTTCCTACCTTTAATTTGCTCTGTGATACATTCAGCGGTTGCGAGCACCTGAAGACATTGTTATGGCAGAAGAGCGGGCGACGCCGCCGTGGCTGAACGTATTGTGGCTGATCCTGTTGCTGGGGCTGGCGCTGTCGCCGCCGCTGGCGGAGCTGCACAAGACCATCATCCTGGTGATCTTCGGCGTGTTTCAGGTGCTGGAGAAGCCGTTCGTCAAGGGCGCGGGGCCGCGGCTGGGGCCGATGTTCGCGGTGTTGATCAAGCTCACGCTGGCGGCGATCCTGATGAACCACACGCGCGACCTGGCCATCAACTCCAGTTACTGGCCCATCTTTCTTCTGCCGGTGACCACCGCGGCCATGTACTTTGGGCCGCTGGCCACCATGGCATGGACGACAGCCGCTGCCGGAGCGTACTGTGCCTATTTGATCCCTGCACTGCGGGACTTCCGGCTGGACATGGCCGGCGCCAGCGAGTTGGGGCTGCGCATCCTTTTCTTTTATCTGGTGGCGATGCTGGTGAACCCGTTCGCCACGGAGAACCGCGTCCAGGTGAAGCGCTATCAGACGCTGTCGCGGTCGCTGGCGGAGGCGAATGAGAGTCTGCGGCAGGCGCAGGAGGAGGCGCGTCGCGCAGAGCGGCTGGCCGCGCTGGGGCAGCTTTCCGCCGGGCTCGCGCATGAGATCAGGAATCCGCTGGGGGTGATCAAGGGGTCGGCGGAGATACTGAAAGGGAAGCTCGCCGACAAAGATCCGCTCTCGCAGGAGCTCAGCGAATACATTTATACCGAGGTCAACCGGCTGAGCGCGCTGGTAAGCCGGTTCCTGGATTTTGCGCGCCCCTCGCCGCTGCATCAGCAGGCGGAGGACCTGCCGGCGCTGATCGAGCGGAGCTGGAAGGCGGTGAGCGACACCGGCTGCGCCACCAAGGTGAAGCTGGTCCGCGAGTATGCGCCGGGGCTGCCGCCGGCGTACGTGGACCCGGAGATGACCGAGCAGGTGTTCACCAATCTGCTGGTCAACGCGTGCGAAGCGATGGGCGACAAGGGCGGCGAGCTGTGGGTGAGGATATCGCCGGCAAGCGCAGCGGAGCGGAGCGTCGGAGGCGAAGCCAACAGGATGCTTCAGGTCGAGGTTGAAGACAGCGGGCCGGGCGTGACGCCGGAGCTGGGCGAGCAGATCTTCAATCCGTTTGTCAGCTCCAAGAAGACCGGCGTGGGGCTGGGGCTGGCGGTTGTCTCGAAGATAGTGGACGCGCATGGGGGCAAAGTGGCGCTGGTGCAGCGCGGGAAGGGCGCGTGCTTCAGGGTGACGCTGCCGGAGCAAAACCCGTTTACCACAAAAGACACGAAGGAACACGAAGGTAGTCAAAACGTGAGCGCTGATGAACGGTGATGGCGGGTATTTGGTAGTTGGTAACTGGTATTTGGTAATTCGCCACAGACGAGCACAGAGAAACACTGACAAGGGATTAGGGTTTGCAGTGTCGAGAGAACTCCCTTCGGCGGTTTGGGTAAGGGAAGAAGTGCAGAGATCCTTCGACTGCGTGCTCATCGCACAAGACGCGATTCGCACTTCG
>JBAIYI010000362.1:0-5048 GCA_037915955.1 Terriglobales bacterium | reverse complement strand
CCTCGGTCTCCAGTTGCTTGCGGCCCTTCCGGGTCAGTGAGTAGAACTTCGCTTCACGTCCGGTCTCTGTAGGTTTCCACTCCGCCTGTAACCAGCCGCGATCTTCAAGGCGATGCAGCGCGGGATAAAGCGATCCCTGCTGGACGGAGAAAAAGTCGCGCGAAATCTGCTGGATTCTCTGCGAAATGGCGTAGCCGTGAATCGGGCCCAAGGCCACCACCTTCAGGATCAGCATGTCCAGGGTTCCCTTGAGAAAATCGGCTTTCTGCTCAGCGACATTGTTCATAAGTAGATATTCGACATGTTAAGCCTAGAAGTTCTACATATGCAATAGACGGCGCCTTCAAGATGAGGTTAGCGTCAAAAAATGTGACGACCCAGGCGGGAAATGCGCTCCTTGGTCAAGCGTAGGGTGCAATCCTTTCGTTCACGTGCCACCCGTGCCGCCCCTCTTTTACAATGAATGGATTATCCCGGAGGAATCCCCCAATGCCTGCACTTATGGCCGGCGTCCAGGCGCCGGAGATCAGCCTGAAATCGCTGGATGGCCAGTCTTTTTCGCTGAAAGAGGCCCTGAAGAGCGGCCCGGTAGTGGCGGCCTTTTACAAGGTGAGCTGTCCTGTGTGTCAAATGGCGTTCCCTTACGTTGACAGGCTTTTTCAGGCTTATAACAAGAGCGGCAAGCTGACGCTCGTTGGCGTTTCGCAGGATGATGCGGCTGATACAAAGGCATTCAACCGGGAGTTTGGTGTGACTTTTCCGGTCCTGCTGGATGAAAAAGGCTATCAGGTTTCGAGTGCTTACAAGCTCACGAACGTGCCGACCGTTTTTTTGATCTCGCCGGAGGGTGAGATTGAGACCACGATCGTAAGTTGGTCAAAGGCGGAAATGGAAGAGTTGAACCAGAAGCTCGCCGCGATCGCAGGAGTGGCACCGGCGCAGTTGTTCCAGGCGGGTGAACGGGTTCCGGATTTCCGCCCCGGTTGAGAGTCAAAGAACTAGCCGCCGGTGGCGGCGCAGCAAGCAATCCATGAGTATTCAGGTCCGAGGCTTTGCGTGTGCTTTGGACAATGAGGAGCTATGAATAGAGTCGCTTCGTTTCTTGCGTTGCTGGTGGGAACAATTGTTTCCGCGCCGGCACAAACTGCCAGTCCGAGCGCCGGCATACCACCGGCTGCGCAGGCCGCCATGAAGGGCATTGACGCGGAAAAAATCCGCGCCACGGTCAAATACCTTGCCGACGATAAGCTGCAGGGCCGCGGCACAGGGCAAAAGGGTGGTGATGAAGCCGCTGACTGGATCGCCGCACAGCTCAAGAGCTATGGCTTGCAACCCGTGGGCGAGAACGGCAGCTACTTCCAGCCGGTGAATTTCTATGGCGTGACTACGGACGGCAAGCAGACGCATTTTGCTTTTGTGACAAAATCGGGCGCGGAAACGGACCTGAAGTTCGCCGATGAATTCGTGGCTACGGACCAGACCCACTCGGAAAAATCCGAGATCGATGCGCCCATTGTATGGGTCGGTTACGGCATCAAGGCCCCCGAATACAACTGGGACGATTACAAAGGCGTGGACCTTAAGGGTAAGGTGGTGCTCATGCTGGTGAATGAGCCGCCTTCTGACGATCTGAAGTTCTTCAAGGGCCGCGCTCTTACCTATTATGGTCGCTGGACCTATAAGTACGAAGAAGCCGCGCGCCGAGGCGCCGTCGCCGCCATCCTGATCCACAAGACTGACATGGCCAGCTATCCGTGGGAGGTGGTGCGCAATTCCTGGGGTGGCGAGACCTCACTGCTTCAGGATGACAAAGATCCCAAGCTGAAGTCGGCCGGGTGGATCCAACTGGAGGTTGCGCGCAAACTGGCGCAGTCGACCGGCATGAACCTTGACCAGATGTTGAAGGACGCAACCTCGAAGACTTTCAAGCCGGTGGAACTCCAGGTACGCCTGAAAGAGACCATCGTCAGCAAAGTCAGGTCGTTTGCATCGCGCAATGTAGTTGCGAAGGTGGAAGGCAGTGACCCGAAGCTGAAGAAGCAGGCGGTCCTCTACACGGCACACTATGACCATCTGGGAATCCATCCCGATGAATCCGGGGACAACATCTACAATGGCGCGGCTGACAATGCCACTGGCTGCGGAATCCTGCTGGAACTGGCGCGCGCATTCGCGGACTCGAAGGTGAAGCCGAAACGGTCAGTGCTGTTCGCAGCCGTAACGGCCGAAGAGCAGGGGCTGCTCGGCTCCAAATATCTCGGCCAGCATCCGCCGATTCCAGCCAAAGACATCTCGCTGGACCTGAACTTCGATGACATTCAGCCTTTTGGTGAGCCCCAGCAACTTGTTGTCTCCGGAGCGGAGCGGACCAGCGTTTTCCCGGCCGTGCAGGCCGTAGCGAAGAGCTTTGGAATGGAGATTCAGGCGGACGATCACCCGGAGGCCGGACATTACTATCGGTCCGATCATTTCAGCATGGCTCGCGTGGGAGTGCCTGCGTTCAGCGTGAACGAAGGGCCGCTGTTCAAAGGGCATGACGTAGCCTGGGGCGAGGAGAAAGAGCGCGATTACGTCTCCCATCGTTACCATCAGCCGGCTGACGAATACAAGCCCGACATGGACTTCACGGCGGACGCCAAGATCGCCCGCGTGGGGCTGGCGATGGGCTGGCAAGTGGCTAATCAGCCCTCCTTGGCGGGATGGAAGGCTGGGGACGAGTTCGAAAAAGCCCGCAAAAATAGCATTCAGGCCAGCGGGTCCCGGTAAACCTGCCGATAAGGAAAGGTGCCGAAGGTAACGTAGGTACATTGGCCTGTCCGGGTTAGAATCTACTCCCTTAAGAGAGCCCGGGCAGGCCCCTAAATGGCATTTTCGTTTCTTCAACGCGGGAACCTTTCTGACCACGTCCGCGAGCTGACCCTCAACAGCTACGAGCCGGCACTCGGCATTGAAGGGCTGGTTACCGGGATTGATAACGTCCGGCATGATGTTTTTCTGAGTCCCAAATTCACTGAGGCAGCCCGCCTCCACCTCTTCAAGCTCCTGGCGCGCCATGGCGGCGTGGAAGACCTGGCGGCCGAGGAGCCAAGGACGTCGCGGCTCGGCGGCACCCCAGCGCGGATTCGGGAGCGCCAAGCGCACGGGGTTAAGCCACTTGATTTCAATGATTTCAAAAGGCTCTTCCTTGATCTGCACGTTGCAGCGCTGACCCAGGTAAAGTCGCAGGGCGGGGTGGCGCTGGATCTTCTTTTCCGGCTCGCCGTGCTCAAATTTCTCCGCGCTGAACTGGTAACGCAGTATGGTGTGGTGCTGGAGCGCTGCCGCGCGCGCATGAAGGCCTATGAAGGGCCGCGCCAGGCAGGAATGAACGCCAGCATGGAGCTGCGGGAGCGGCTCTCACGGTTTCAGATCAACAAGCGCAATGTGCTTCGCCGCGCCGGCCAGGACCTGTTCAACATGGTCCGCGATGCCGAGAAAGAGACGCTGGGCAAGATGCGGCGCTCTCTCCTTGGTGAAGAGGCAGCGCCGGCCTATGAACTCTTTGTCAACCGCCTGCTCTTCAGTGAAGACGCACAAGACAACCTGCTCAATGCCGAATACTACGTGATGCTCGGCAACTATGACCGCGACGCAGATCGCTTTGACGCCTTGCGCGGGGCAGCAGCAAGCCTGCTGAAAGCACTTGCCCTGGTTGTGGATGCGGATGATTCCCGGCTGGAAGGCCTGCTCAACGCGGCCGAGAACGCGCAGGAATTGATGGCCGGAGGCGCCCCGGAGGATTCGTCTGCTAAAGGCAAAGCACAAAAGGCCATTCTGGCTGCATGGGTGGATATCCTCGGCGAAGCTGGACTGATGGACCACGCAGTTGCTTCCTATGAAGTAGTTCCGCTGCTCGCGCAGTATTCACTGGCGATCAACCCCCAGCAGTTGAAAAGTGCGCTCATCAACAAGGCTGAGCGGAGGCGCGTAGATGCACTGCTGGAAGAACAAGGCAGAATCTCAACCGAGAACCTTGACGCGGCTGTGAAACGAGTGGAGGGCGCGCGTCCCGCGGAGCGGGCAAAATTGGCAGGCCGATATTTTGCCGATTTCTGCCGCTACCATCGTGATGTGCGCCGCATGGAAACCGTGCTGGCCGCCATGGAGAAGGTCAACGTGCTGGGCAGCGAGAAGTTCCGCGAGCTTTCGGCCGTCAACAACACGCTTTACGAATACCTGCTGCCGGAAGAGCAGAAGCCGGCGGAAGACAAGATCCTGCATCACGTGGTGATCAAGGCGGACATTCGGGAATCCACCACGCTTACCCGTACGTTGTTTGAAAAAGGATTAAACCCGGCTTCCTACTTCAGCCTGAACTTCTACGATCCCATTAACAAGCTGCTGCCCAAGTACGATGCGCGCAAGGTGTTCATTGAAGGCGACGCGATCATCCTTGCTCTACTTGAGCGCGAAGGCGAGCCGGCCCTGGGTGTGGCCCAGGCATGCGTGCTGGCCAAAGAGATCATTGAAGTGGTCACCGCCTGCAATGAGCGCTCTGTCGCAGACGGGCTTCCCCTGCTTGAACTGGGCATTGGCATCTCGTTTCAGGATTCCGCACCCATGTACCTGATGGATGGGTCCCGCCAGATCATGATTTCCAAGGCCATCAACTAAAGCGACCGGCTTTCCTCGTGCCACAAAGGTGTTCGCAAGCTGGTGGAAAGGCGCGACCTGCTTTTCAACGTGTTTACGTTCAAGACCATTGAAGATGCTGACACCGGCGGAAATCCCGACGAGTTCCTGATGCGCTACAACATCAGCGGCATTCACATCAGCCAGGCCGCGTTCCGCAAGCTGTGCACGGAGATTTCGCTGCAGGGCTTTGATCTGCAGGTTCCCATGATCTGGCGTAACAGCACCGTCCGCGTCTATACGGGCATGGTGCCGCTGGGGCAGGGAATGTTTCACCGCATTGTGGTGCGCGAAGGGCGCGTGGCACACGTCGATGCGCGCGACTTCTCACTGAAGAGGCAAACCGATCAAAATTATTACGAGGTCTGCCTGCACCC
>JBAIYI010000358.1:0-3044 GCA_037915955.1 Terriglobales bacterium | reverse complement strand
CAGGGTCTGCTGCACGCCTATGCCCGCCTGCTCATGGCCGCATGGCAGCAGCGCCAGTATCTGAAGACCTCTGACTCAGACACCATCAAGCGCGAGATTGCGGCGTTGCAGCAGCGGATGAATCAGGACCCGCCGAAGGTCCAGGACATCAACAAAAAGCGAATTGAGATCCTGACCAAGCGCCTGGAGAAATACCAGAAGATCGTGGAAAACCGCCAGGTGGTGGACGCGCAGTGCGCGGCAGTGGAAGACGTGCTTCAGCTCGTGCGAGACCAGTCTGTGACCATGCGTGATCCGCAGCAGGTGAGCGACCAGCTCGCCAACCTGGTCCATGACGTAGAGCAGACCGAACAGACCGTGCAGCAGGTAGAAGCCATCTTCAGCAGCCTCACGCCCGACATGGAAGGGATCATGCAGGGCGTGGACACGGATACGACTTCGACTTCTGCGGCGCAGAGGACAAGGATTGGAAGTTAGCTGTTAAGTTCGCGGCCTTGAGCTCTATCGTCATCCTGAGGGCGTGAGCGAGCATGCGATCTCATCAGCATCCGAGCGGGCCCGAAGGACCTTGCGTGGAGGGCTCAGGCTCATTGAGCACACGGTCCCTCACCCCTATTCGGGCGCTGAAGAATGCGCGCCCTCATTGACGGGGTTCGGGATGACGTAGTTTATGTTGGTGCATTGAGTATGCCTGCAGCCTCACCCAGCACGGAGAAATACCTTGACGCTCTGCCCGAGTGGGCGCGCGAGCTCTCTGAAAAATATTATTCGCGCTCGTATGCCTTATTCGTGCTGTACGGCAACGTGCGTGACGTGATCCCTCTGCGCCAGCCTTCGGGAACGTCATTCCTTTCGCTGGAGCAGTTTTTGTCCGGCGCGCTGTTTGGCCAGCGCGACCTGGTGCTGCACTATGATCGCGGTGGCATCGCTTTCGGCAACGCAGACACCCAGGCTGATTTCCGCCGTGCTCTCGAAGGCTATGACAGCTTTCATGGCACCAGCTTTGCTCGCGGCGGCCTGCCGCGAAATCCTGATGCGGTGCTGAACATTCTGGACAATTACCTGCGTCTGCGCATCGCCGATGGCCGCAAGATCGCGCTGGTGATTGACTTCGCCGAGACCATCGCGCCAGCAGGCGACGTGTCCAACATGTCTGCCGAGGACCGTAACGCGCTGGTGATCCTGAAGCGCTGGGCGCGCAATCCTGACTTCCTGAACGCTGACGTAACCATCTGCCTGATTTCGGAGAGCCAGACGGAGCTGAATCAGGGGATCGTGCAGAATCCCGGCGTTGCGTCGATTCAGATTCCCCTGCCGGAAGAAGATGAGCGCCTTGAGTATGTCAGGGCCCAGCTCCGCGAGCAGCCGCTGCCGGCAGGTTCTGAGGTCAGCGACACAGTTCTGGCCAAGCTTGGCGCGGGGCTGAAGCGCATGCAGATCCAGAGTTTGATCGCGCACGCGGTACAGAACCGCCAGCCGCTCACGCTCAAGTTCCTCACCGAACGCAAAAAAGATCTGATTGAATCCGAGTCGGCGGGGCTGCTGGAATTTGTGCAGAGCCGCTTCGATCTTTCTTTTGTCGCCGGCAATGATCAGGCCAAAAAGAAGCTTCAGGATGCCGCAGCCGCAATCGCCTCCGGCAACACTGACGTGCTGCCGATGGGGTACGTCATCTGCGGGCCGGTAGGCACGGGCAAAACATTTATTACCACCTGTTTCGCCGGCCAGGTTGGCATTCCCGCCGTCACGCTCAAAAATTTTCGCAGTATGTGGCAGGGCCAGACGGAAGGCAATCTGGAGCGCGTGCTCAACCTGCTCAAAGCCATGAGCCCGATTGCCGTGATCGTGGACGAAGCCGACGCGCAGCTCGGTGATCGTTCCAGCTCAGGCGACAGCGGCGTGAGCAACCGCGTATTTGCGCAGATCGCGCAGTTTATGGGCAACACCGATTATCGCGGCAAAGTCATCTGGTTCCTGCTCACCTGCCGCCCTGATTTGCTGCCGGTTGACCTCAAGCGCCAGGGTCGAGCGGAAGAACACATCGCGCTGTTCTATCCAGATACGCCACAGGAGCGCCTTGCCCTGCTCCGCGCTATGCAGAAAAAGGCGCACATGCCGGCCTTCTCTGAAGAAATGGAAAAGTTCTTCCTGGATCATGCCGCAAACCTCTCCGGCGCGGACATTGAAGCCGTTCTGGTCCGCAGCCGCATGCGGGCAGCACTGCGTGGCAAGAGCGAAGTGGAAACAGAAGACATCAAAGGAACGCTGGAAGACTTCATCCCGCCCAGCTATCCGACGGAAGTTGAGTTGCAGAATGTGGTCGCGGTGCTGGAATGCACCAGCAAGTGCCTGCTGCCGGAGAAATACCGTGATGCCGATCGCGGAGAGATGATCCAGCGCGCGAACGAGCTGCTGATGATGAGCCGGCAATCCAGTGAGGGTTAGGTGATAAAAACTTTTAGCTATCTATTGCTGGTGATTGCCTCGCTTGCTGTCCCAGTTTCTGCCGCGAAGCCGAATGAAGACTGGGTCCTGCTTACCCAGGCAGAGCGTGATTTCAAAGATGTGCCGGACCACCCTGGCGCTCCAGCGGTACAGCTCTACCTGGCCAAATATATCAACGAAAAAGAAAATTCAGAGTTCTTCTATCATCGGATAAAAGTCCTCAGCGATTCGGGAACGCGCTACGCGAATGTGGAGATCACTTTGCCGTTCTTTCAGCGCGTCAAGCTGGTGGACCTGCATGCGCGCACCATTCAGCCGGATGGCCGGATCATCGAGTTCCAGGGAGAGCCTTACCAGAAGACGCTGCTCAAAGGTCGCCGATTCAAATTCACTTCGCTGAGCTTTACGCTGCCGGAAGTCGCGGTAGGCAGCGTGATCGAGTACAAGTACAAGCTTCGCTATAAAGAAGCGTTTCTGCGGCAGTGGCTAGTCCAGGGCGAGCTGTTCACCCTCCACGAGCAGTTTAACTACACTTTTCCGCCCGACTGGTCCGTGTCTTACGACGTCTCTCCGGGAATGTCGGCCAAGCCAACCGCTTC
>JBAIYI010000397.1:0-9564 GCA_037915955.1 Terriglobales bacterium | reverse complement strand
CCCTGTATCCGGGCTTCACGGAAACCCGCTTGCGTCCTTTCGCGCGACGGCGCGAGAGAACCGCCTGTCCGCTCTTGGTCTTCATGCGAGTGCGGAAGCCGTGCTTCTTGGAGCGGCGGCGACGGTTGGGTTGAAACGTGCGCTTGGGCATTGAACAGTGGAGCTCCTACTCTTGGGAAAATGTTTTGCTGGGCAAACGAAAAGTATAGCGGAAACAGGGCACTTCTTGCCAGAGTCTGCTAACCTGAGCCGCTGCAACGGCCGAGAAGAATTTATTCCTGCAAAGCAGGAATTTTGCCGGCCTAAGCGATGCACTGCAGGCATCACAGGGCCGCAAGACCACATCGCTTGTGTGATCGCAAGAGCCGCCATTTGCACACCTGACGCTGCAAAAGTTTGCTGCTCGACCCAGCGTGAGAAATTTTTTCGGCACATGTGCGAATCGCTGAGGAAAAAAATTTTTCCACGGGCTTCCACAGGTGGAGCGATGTGCTAGTATGCCCTCCAGTTCGTTAAATTTTTGTTGCACAGTGTTGTGTTCAACTGCTCTTTGCGCCCAAGAGCACCGAAGTCCGCGGTTCACATTCTCCGGGACACTCCCCGGCACAGGAAGTTACCCCAAGGCGATGGCATTATCCACAGCGACCATTAGCGCAACCGCGAATCCATGGCTGCAAATTTTGTCGGCGATCGAGAAGAAGATCAGCCGCCACTCGTATGACACATGGCTCAAGCCTACGCGCTTCAGCCATATCAATGGCAAAGTCATTTACGTTCGCGTGCCCACGCCGGAGTTCCGGCACATCGGTGAGAAATTTGGCGACTTGATCCAGGAAGCCATGGACCTGATTGCAGCCGACTATCAGGACGTGAAGTTCATCACTGCGGAAGAAGATCCCACAGTGGCTCCCGTGAGGCCGGATGGCGGGTTTGGCCCTGTTTCCGCTACCAACGCGCCCGCAGCGGCCGGGAAACAGCAGCGTTTTGACTGGGACTCTGCCGCACAGCTGAATCCCAAGTACACCTTTGACGCATTCGTCATCGGCGCCGGCAACCAGTTTGCCCACGCCGCGTCCCAGGCGGTGGCTGAGCGCCCCTCCAAGGCCTACAACCCGCTGTTCCTCTATGGCGGCGTCGGTATGGGCAAGACCCACCTGATGCAAGCCATTGGGCATGAAGTGAAGCGCCGTCAGCCGCACGCATCCATCTGCTACGTCTCAAGCGAGAAGTTCACCAATGAGATGATCAACTCGCTGCGCTATGACAAGATGACCAGCTTCCGCGACAAGTTCCGGAACGTTGACGTGCTGCTGATCGACGATATTCAGTTCCTCGCACAGAAAGAGCGCACCCAGGAAGAGTTTTTCCATACGTTCAATGCGCTGCACGAGTCGATGAAGCAGATCGTCATCGCCAGTGACCGTCCTCCCAAAGAACTGGCGGAGATCGAGGACCGGCTGCGTTCGCGTTTTGAATGGGGATTGATCGCGGACATTCAGCCGCCGGATCTTGAGACAAAAGTCGCCATCCTGCAGAAAAAAGCCGAGTCCGAGCGTGTGACGCTGGCCACTGACCTGGCTCTCTATATCGCTTCCAACGTCAGGACCAACGTACGCGAACTGGAAGGCGCGCTGATCCGGTTGATCGCCTACTGCTCGCTGACCGGCGCTGAAGTCAGCCTGATCACGGCTCAACAGGTGCTGAAGAATTTCATTGATTCACAGGCGCGCAAGATCACCATTGATGCCATCCAGAAAGCCGTGGCGGAGCAGTTTGGATTGCGAGCGGTTGAGATCAAGGCCAAGAGCAATTCACGTGCAATCGTATTCCCCAGGCAAGTGGCAATGTACCTGGCCAAGCAGATGACAGAAGCGTCGCTTCCCGAGATTGGCCGCCAGTTTGGCGGGAAACACCACACCACAGTGATGCACTCCATCGACAAGATTGAGGAGAAGCGCCAGGCGGATAAAGACCTGAACCGGCTTCTCAACAAGCTCACGGAGACGCTCAACAGCTGAGCGCGGTTTTCCTCGCCATGGAGCAGTTTTCATCTGCAAGTTTTGTGGACGGTTTGTGGAAAGCGTGCAAGACGCGGAACGAATGAGCAGCAGTGGCCGGGTTTCACTCACTTCATCCAGCCGATGGGACGTGAAATCAAACGCACCAGGATTGGCAATGCGCTCAGGCGGAATGGCTTAGACAAGTTTCCCACTTTTCCGCAGGCATCTGCTGTTACTGCTGTATATACTTAGTTTTCTCATTCATTTAGAAAAGATAATATTAGGGGGCCTCAGATCATGGCTTCTTCCACGGGCACCGAGGCTGGAGCAACGATGGAAATCAGCGTCAGCAAGCAAGACCTGCTTAGAGAACTCACCGCCACTCAGGGAGTGGTGGAGCGCAAGACGACCATTCCCATCCTTTCCAATTTTCTCTTTGAAGCTTCGGGAGACAAGCTTTCGATCACCGCAACCGATCTTGATCTGAGCCTGCGCACCTCATGCACGGCCAAGGTGAAGAAGGAAGGTTCATGCACGGTGCCCGCCCGCAAGCTGTATGACTACGTGAAGCTGCTGGGCGATGGCGAGATCAGCGTGAAGCTGCTGGAGAACCACTGGGTACAGATCCGGAGCGGTCGCTCCAACACCAAGATGGTCGGCATGGCCCGCGCGAACTTCCCGGCATTGCCGGTCTTCCCGACGGAATCCGCCATCCAGCTTCCGGCACAGGTTCTGCGTAACCTGATCGCAAAGACCATATTCTCGATTTCCAATGAAGAATCGCGCTACACCCTGAACGGCGCCTTGCTCGTGCTCAAGCCGGAATCCCTGACCATGGTGGCGACCGATGGGCATCGCCTGGCCCATGTGGAGAACACGAGCGCAAAGATTTCCGTCAGCGGCGAAATGAAGGTGCTGGTTCCGAAAAAGGCAATGGCCGAGCTGAGCACGCTGCTCAATAGCAGTGACGCTCAGGTGGTGGAGTTCGCCCGAGACGAGTCCACTCTGTTTTTCCGCATCGGCGGCCGGCTGCTGACTTCGCGCCAGCTCACAGGGCAATTCCCCAACTATGAGGCCGTTCTTCCGCGCGATAACAACAAGGCCCTGGTGGTGCATTGCGATGAGCTGTCTTCGGCCATCCAGCGCGTGGCGCAGTTCGCGGATGAGCGGTCGAATGCCATCCGCATGCGGGTGGAGAAGAACGAACTCAAGATTTCATCTTCGAACACTGAGACTGGAGAATCGGAAGACTCGCTGGAAACGGCGTACTCCGGCGATCCCATGGTGATCGGGTTCAACTCGCAGTATCTGCTGGAGTTCCTCAAGGTGGTGAATGCAGGCGACGTCCGGATCGAGTTCAAGGACGCCCAGTCCGCCGGCCAGCTTCGTCCTGACGAGCCCGCGGACAGCGAATATCGCTATCGCTACATCGTGATGCCGATGCGGATATGAGGAGTCTTTAAGTTATTTACAAAAACAGAAAGGCCGGACGCGAGTCCGGCCTTTTTCATTTCGGGATAAGCGCTTTCTAATTGACCATTTTCCGAGCCATCACACGTTCCACCGTGCGCTCGACGGAGGGCAGGAAAGAATCAGCACCCGCCATCGCATAGCTGCCTTGGGGAACCAGCGGGCTCGCAAGAAGCGCGTCATTCCAGCGTTGGAATATGAGTTTACTGGGAGAGTCAAGAACCGTTTTCTTAGTGGGTTGTGGCAGCGTGAAGCAAGCGAACCATCCGCATACCACCGCCAGATACGTAGTGTTTTCTACGATGTCGTACGCGTAGCTCCACGCTGGATTGTAGTTGCGGAAATAAGTGAGTGAGAGAGCCACGCTTGCATATACGCTGAGTCCCAACGCTGCTGACACGGCAGGACTGCGCCAGGAAAGTCCGAGACGCCGCTCAAAGAAAAAGAACAGGAGGAGCATGCCGCACTGCATCAGCCGCAGGCCCCGTGATATGTAAACGATTGCTGCGATGCAGCGTGCGAGTCCGGACGTGCTTGTGGCGATGCCAGTGAGCGCAGCGGCAATGAACAAAAATGCGGCAGCCCAAAGAAACAGCATTCTTGCCAGGTCCGCCAGGCCGGCATACGGCTTCACCGCGGTAACGAACACTTCGTGCATAATGCCGAATTCCAGCAGAATCAGCACGGTGTTCATGACCCAATAAAGCCAGAAATAGCTTGTGCTGGTGACGCCCAACGTGTGCTCAGCAACGGTCATGGCGACGTTTGAGGTCGCGTACGCAGCCAAATAGCCGAAAAATATCGGGAGTTCCCGGCGGAGTGGGCTTCCGGAGAACTTGAGAAGAAAGGCGTACTGCACAGCTGCGGTGAGCAGTGAAATCGCGGCAACCGACCAGACCAAGAACGAGGCGTGCACAAAACCCTCCAGAGGCTTCGGAGGATAAACCGTCCTTGGCGTCGATACAAGCAATACGGAAGCACCAAAGTACATTAACCACATAGTAACTGTTTGGTGCTACCGTATCTGTGTCGCCGAGCTGCCTATGATGTTGACAGATAACTACTTAACGCAAAATGTGCTGGTCGGTTTAATGCCGCACTGGGGAGTGCTGCCAGAAGCACCCACAAGCGACGTGGTGGTGGATGAGAACGCGGCATAACCAGCAAAAACAACGAGTGCAAACACGGAGGAACGAAGTAACGCTTTCATTGGGGAGGTCTCCTTAGAGATTACTTTCGTAATTTTTCTTAGTGTCTTGGTGGTGCGTTAATTGCTTACGCGGGGAGAAGTATACAAACGAGAGCTGCTTTTGCAAACAAAAATTTAGGACAATTTCCGAATTCGTAAATGCCCCCTTCCGGAGCGGTCAGACAGGCAGCGACAACTCCGCTATGGTACAATAGAACCAGCGCACAAACGGGCAATAACTCATTGTATCTCAGTAACTTGAGCGAATACCTGAGATACTGAAAATAGCCCGTAGGATCCCGCCAGCGCCCGGAAATACGAGGAGTCCAAGATTGGCCACGAAAGAACCTGTAGCAGCAACAGCCAAAGCCATGGCAGAGCAAAAACAAAGCAAAAAAGCAGGCGGAAACGGAAACGGGAATTACACCGCGGAGGACATCAAAGTCCTGGAAGGAATGGAGGCCGTACGGTTACGTCCGGCCATGTACATCGGTTCGAACGGCGAGATGGGTTTGCACCACCTGGTTTACGAAGTAGTAGACAATTCGGTGGATGAAGCGCTGGCCGGATTCGCTACTCGCATCGATGTCACGATTCACATCGACAACTCAATCACAGTAGTCGACGACGGCCGCGGGATTCCGGTCGACGACATGGTGGTGGACGGAGAAAAACTTCCCGCTGCCCAGGTCGTGCTCACGAAGTTGCACGCCGGCGGCAAGTTTGACAGCTCCAATTACAAAGTTTCCGGCGGACTGCACGGCGTCGGTGTCTCCTGCGTCAATGCGCTCAGCCACAAGCTTGACCTCGAGATCTGGCGTGACGGCCACGTATGGGAGCAGGCATACTCCAAAGGCCAGCCGCAGAATAAGCTCAAAAAAACTGGCACCACGAAGAAGCGCGGCACCCAGGTCCACTTCCTGCCCGATAACGAGATCTTCACCACCACGGAATATAACTTTGACACGCTGGCACAGCGGCTGCGCGAGCTCGCCTTCCTGAACAAGGGCCTGCAGATCACACTGACTGACGAGCGCCAGACAGACGCGAAGACCGGCGAAGCGAAGAAGCTGGAATTCAAATATTCGGGCGGTATCGCAGAATTCATCAAGCACCTGAACCGGGGCAAGAGCGTGCTGCATGACAAACCGATCTACATGGAAGCCGAACGCGATGGCGTCGCCATGGAAATCGCGCTCCAGTACAACGACGGTTACTCCGAGACGGTTTTCAGCTTTGCCAACAACATCAACACGGTCGACGGCGGCACGCACCTGTCGGGCTTCCGCACGGCGTTGACCCGCACCATCAACTATGCCGGCCAGCAGCTGGGACTTTTCAAAGATGTGAAAGAGAACCTCACGGGAGATGACGTTCGCGAAGGACTTGTCGCCGTGGTGAGCGTGAAATTGTCGCAGCCGCAGTTTGAAGGGCAGACCAAAGGCAAGCTGAATTCTGATATCGCGGGAATCGTGCAGGCATTCGTGAATGAGCGCCTGGGCGGCTTCTTTGAGCAGAATCCCCCGGTGGCAAAGCGAATCATCAACAAGGCGATTGAAGCTGCACGTGCGCGTGAAGCCGCGCGTAAAGCCCGCGATCTCACGCGCCGCAAAGGCGCTCTTGATGGCGGCGGCCTGCCGGGCAAACTCGCCGACTGTTCGGAACGCGATCCCAACCGCTGCGAGCTGTTCCTGGTGGAAGGTGAATCCGCAGGCGGAACGGCCAAGCAGGGCCGCGATCGCCGTTTCCAGGCCATCCTGCCGCTGAAGGGCAAGATCCTGAACGTGGAAAAGGCCCGCTACGACAAGATGCTGAGCCACGAAGAAATCCGGGCGATGATCACCGCGCTGGGGACCGGCATCGGCAAGGAAGACTTTGACCCGGCCCGGCTGCGTTACGGCAAAGTTATTCTCATGACGGACGCCGATGTGGACGGCTCGCACATCCGCACTCTGCTGCTCACGTTTTTCTTCCGCCATATGAACGAGCTCATCAAGCGCGGCAACGTGTTCATCGCGCAGCCGCCGCTCTATGGCATCAAGAAGGGCAAGAGCCAGCAGTACATCAAAGACGATCGTGAGTTCGTGCGCGTGATGGTCCGGCGCGCGGCCGAAGGCATGGTGGTGCGCTACGGCGAAGGCGCTGCCAAGCTGGAGGGCGCGGCCCTGGCCAAGTTCATGACCACGCTGAACGAGTATCTCGGCTTCTTTGAGAAAGTGGACAAACGCACCCGCAACGAGCAGATAACCGCCTTGCTGCCGAAGATCGGCCTTTCACAACGTGCCGACTTCGAAGGCGACAAGAAGAACCCGCCAAAGAAGATTGAGAAACTGGAGAAAGAGCTGGGCAAGATGTCCAAGGAGCACCAGCTCAAAGACGTGAAGTCTTACTTTGACGAAGAACACAATCTCTGGGGCGTACACTTCACGGATTCCCAGGGAGCGGAACGGCAGCTCAACTTCAGCCTTGCATCCACGCCGGAATATCGCCAGATGACGGCCAAATACAAACAGATTGAGCAGTACATGGAGCCGCCGTTTGTCATCGAAGTTGCGGGAAAGCCAGCCGCCGGTGGCGATGCAGGCGTCGACCTCAGTGACGCCGAGAGGGAAGACCTCGAGAAGGCCGCAAAGAAGACATCCAAAGCTCCGGTCCGCCGTACCAAGGCCGAAGCGGAGGTCGTAGAGAAGCAATCCGCGCGGGATCTGTTCGATTATGTCCTGAACGAAGGCCGCAAAGAGTACACGGTGCAGCGCTATAAAGGGCTGGGTGAGATGAGCTCAGAACAGCTCTGGGAAACCACCATGGATCCGGAACGCCGGACGCTCCTGGCCGTGAGAGCGGAAGACATCGAGGCTTGCGAATCGATTTTCACCACTTTGATGGGTGAAGACGTGGAATCGCGCCGCAAGTTCATCGAGGAGAACGCGCTCGACGTAAAGAATCTGGACATTTAACAGATCAAAACAAAGCTTGCTTGCCGCTCGGTGTTCGCATCGAGCGGCTTTTGTTTGTGCTCAAGAAAGTCAAACTCAGGGCTGAGGATCGCGAAACGCAGCAATCGGCTGAACGTTGGCGGGCTGAGGAGACGGATCGCTTCGCTTAGGGCAAAGCAACAGGAAACCAGCGAACATCAGTACCCAGAGCACAAGTGTGAGCACGCTGCCTTCCGGCCCCACCGTGCCTCCGCTAAGCCAGGCGGGCGCGGTTTTTGAGAGTGTGGGATTGAACAGGTGTCCGGGCAGCACCAGGCCACTATCCGGTACGCCATAAAAGAACGACTGTCCCCAGTCCCAGCCGGCATGCGCGCCCACGGCGAGCCAGAGATCGCCGGTACGCCAGAGTGTGGCGGCCGCGAACAGAGCAAATACACCAGTGGCGATGATTCCAACGCGAGTCTCACCTGGATTGCCCATATGCAAGCGTGCGAAGAGCAGGGCCATGATCACGGCGGCAGGCCAGAAACCGAGACCATCAGCAAGCGTGAAGAGAGGGTAGCCGCGCATCAGGTACTCTTCCGCCAGTCCGACGAAGAGAAAGAACACGCCCCACAGGGTGCACCAGGCGAGCATGGCCGAGTTCAGCGGGTTCACCGAGCCAAACTCAAATGCACCTGCAGCCCGCAACACAAGAAGCAAGAGACTGAGCGGCAGAAAGCCCCAGAGTACGTAGCCACTCAGAAATTTCGCCAAGAGGGAGCGGCGCAGCGGCAAACCATAGGCGGCCATCTTGCGACGCTCAACGCGAGACATGATCCAGGCCGCAAGAAAGGCAACGCCAAATTGGACGATCTCTCCTACCAGCATGGCCGCGGCGTGGGACATGTCTGAGGGGTGACGGTTACTCCATTTGAAGGCAGGAGCAATCACCAAAGCTCCTGCGATGGCGAAAAGCCCCACGACTAAGACGATGAAAATAGCGAACCGCCAGCCGGCGCGCAACCCACGTTCATTGAAGAAGACGCGCTGCATGGGATGGGGAGGTACCGCCGCCGGGTTCTCAGGAGTGGTCAACGTCATTCCTCCAGAACAAGACTTTAGCAAAAGCCATGCTCCGCGGGACCGCAAAAGGGGCAGCCGGCCCCGGGGAAAACTTGGTCGAAAGAAAGCCGCTCTGGATCCAGGGGACAAGCTGTGCTACAGGGTTACGTTGATGGCTCTTCCGCTGATACCGTGCTATAAGACCTATTGGAGTTCAAGACTTCAGCTTCGCGCGCACCGGGCCTGGATTTTCTGCGAGCCGTTGCCATCCTCTGGGTAATGTTCTTCCACATGCGCTTTGTTCCCGGGCCGTCGTTCGTCCGCACCATGGGACGCTACGGTTGGATGGGCGTGGATCTCTTCTTCGTGCTGAGTGGGTATCTGATCGGCTCACAACTACTGCGGCCGTATTCCCGCGGTGAGGCGCCATCCATACCAGGTTTCTACTTCCGGCGCGCCTTCCGCATACTGCCGGCGTATCTGGCGGTGCTTCTGCTCTACTTTGCCGTGCCCCCCTTCCGCGAAGCACCAGGAATGGCCCCTGCCTGGCAGTTTCTTACATTCACTGAGAACCTGCGGGTCGATTACCTTCAGCACAAGGCCTTTTCGCATGTGTGGTCCCTGTGTGTGGAAGAGCACTTCTACCTGATCTTGCCGCTATTGGTCGTGATGATGATGCGACGGCCGGGCAAGGCGAAAACCCTGGCTTTAATCGCGGCGATTCTGTGCACGGGAATCGGCATTCGCGCCTATGTTTATGGCCACAATCTGCTTCCACTCAAAGCTGCGGAGGACGGCCAGTTCTTTCTTCGCTACACCGAGCAAATCTACTACCCCACGTACACCCGTCTCGATGGCCTGCTCGCGGGTGTGGTTTTAGCCATTATCAAGACGTTCCGCCGCACGTGGTGGGAGAAGCTGATGC
>JBAIYI010000448.1:0-8487 GCA_037915955.1 Terriglobales bacterium | reverse complement strand
CAATCGCACAATGATCCGCCGAAAACGTCGCCGGCCAGGCAGTGCGAATGCATGCGAACCAGCACTGGGCCGTCCGCCTTTTCAACTTCGCCGCGAACCAGCGCCACGTGCGAAGAGCCATCCAACTGGCTCTCGAAGGCGATCATGCGGAAGTCGCCATGTTTGGTGGGTAGAACGGCCTCACCTTTGCGCACCACGAGGTGTTCATTCTGCATGCGATAGCGGATCAACTCCGCAACCGTCAGCATTTTGAGGCCGTGCTGCTCGCAGAAAATCTTCAGGTCCGGCACGCGCGACATGGTGCCGTCTTCATTCATGATCTCGCAGATCACGCCTGCGGGAATCAGGCCTGCCATGCGTGCCAGATCCACGGATGCCTCGGTTTGTCCGGCGCGAACCAGCACGCCGCCTTTGCGCGCGCAAAGAGGGAAGACGTGTCCGGGACGAACCAGGTCTGAGGCGCGGCTGGAGGGATCGATTGCTACTTGAATAGTGCGGGCGCGATCATGCGCGGAAATGCCGGTCGTGACACCATCGCGAGCTTCAACGCTTTCATAGAACGCTGTTCCGTACGGCGAGGTGTTCTCCCGCGTCATGGGGCCGATCCGCAGGTAGTCGAGCCGCTCGGATGTCATGGCCAGACAGATCAGGCCGCGACCGAACTTCGCCATAAAGTTGATCGCTTCCGGGGTGACTTTCTCGGCTGCTAGCGTAAGGTCGCCTTCGTTTTCTCGATCTTCGTCGTCAACCACCACGATCATCCGTCCGGCGCGAATCTCTTCGAGAGCCGTAGGAACGTCCGTAAAAATGGCAGGATCGGTGGTCATAGCCGTGCTAAGAGATTGTAACAAAAGGGGTAGCTGGGCCGAACTGGCCTGGAGTCACACAATGGGCTTACAATTCCACATTATGGCCAAGTCTTCTTCTGAGCCTTTTGAGGTTTCCTGCCCCTGCTGTACCGCTGTGCTGAAGGTGGACCCAGCCACCCGAGCGGTGATCTCGCACGTGGCGCCGATCAAGCCCAAGACTTTTTCCGACTTCGAGGCCGCCGCCAAAGCCATGCGCGACAACGAAGGACGCAAGGAGTCGATCTTCCGCCAGGCGGTTGACGCCGAGAAAAACAAGGCTGACCTGCTGGAAAAGAAGTTCCAGGAAGCCATCAAGAAAGCCAAAGAAGCGCCTGACGAGCCGCGTATCCGCGACTTCGATCTGGATTAGCGATACCGATTGCCTGCCGATCTTCTATTGCTCGGGCACCGCGGCGCCCGTCGGTACGCGCCGGAGAACACGATTCCGGCTTTCGATTTGGCGATCAAACATGGCGCGCACGGCTTTGAGTTTGACGTACGCTGCACTCGCGACCGCCACACCATCCTCTGCCACGATCCAAAGCTGAACCGCCTCACACTGCGGCGGCATACGCTGAAGCAGATTCAGGAAAGCTGCAACTCGGATGGAGCGCCGCCGTGCCTTGAAGATGTTCTGGAGCGCTACGGCAAGGACGCGTTCCTGAATATAGAGGTGAAGGTTCGAGGAATCGAGCCGATCGTGGTCAATCTTATCCGACGTTACAGGCCAAGGCAGTACTTCATTTCCTCGTTCCGCCCGGGCGTCGTGAGGCGCCTGCATCAGCTCGATTCTTCCCTGGTTCTGGGCGCATTGGCGCAGACGCGCTGGCAGCTTCGCCGCTGGCGCGTACTCCCGGTGAGCTACGTCGTGCCGCATTATCGCCTGCTCACGCAGCGCCTTATGGATAAGCTGCACGCTGCAGGAAAGAAAGTAGTTACGTGGACAGTGAACGACCCTCGTCAGATGAAGCGCGCGGCTGATCTCGGCGTGGATGCCATCATTTCCGATGATACTCGACTGCTGGTGCAGACGTTCGGGAACAGCCGCTGATTCCTTTTACGCCCCATCAATCTGCCACGAGAACAAAAGGCCCGCCCCGCCGGTTAGCGGAACGGGCCTTAGTGTCATGCACAGCAGCTACACAGCTTTTTCCAGATTTACCTTCTCCACATCGAACTGCTCATTCTCCGTCGATCCATCAAGCGCGGTGGTTGAGGCAGCGCCGGCCGCAACAGTCTGCGTTATCTCGTCGAAGTAGCCCGTACCCACGAAGCGCTGGTGGCGCACCGCGGTGTAGCCGTGCTTCTCTGCGCTCTCAAATTCTTTTTCCTGGAGCTGCGAGTAAGCCGCCATGCCGGACTGGGCGTAGTTGCGCGCCAGTTCGTACATGCTGAAGTTCAATGCGTGGAAGCCTGCGAGCGTCACGAACTGGAACTTGTAGCCCATGGCCGCCAGTTCGCGCTGGAACTTCGCGATCGTCGCGTCATCCAGCTTGCGCTTCCAATGGAAAGAAGGCGAACAGTTGTATGCCAGCATCTTGCCCGGGAACTTCGCATGGATGGCTTCAGCAAAGCGCCGCGCCTCTTCCACGTTCGGCTCTGACGTCTCGCACCAGATCAGGTCGGCATAGGGCGCGTAAATCAGGCCGCGCGCGATGGCGGCATCAATCCCGCCTTTGTAGCCAAGGAAGCCATCTGGCGTGCGCTCACCGGTGAGGAACTCTACGTCGCGGATGTCGCTGTCAGTGGTCAGCAGCTTGGCGCTGTTGGTGTCAGTACGCGCGATCAACAGAGTCGGAACGCCAAGAATGTCACTGGCCAGGCGCGCCGCGATCAGCTTCTGCACGAACTCCTGCGCCGGAACCAGTACCTTGCCACCCATGTGTCCGCACTTCTTCGCTGAGGCAAGCTGGTCCTCAAAGTGAACGCCCGCTGCTCCGGCTTCGATCATGGACTTCATTAGCTCGAAAGCGTTCAGCGCACCGCCAAAGCCGGCTTCGGCGTCGGCAACAATGGGAGCAAACCAGTAAGTGCTGCTCTTGCCTTCGGCGTGGTAAATCTGGTCAGTGCGCAGGAAGGCATTGTTGATTTCTTTCACGACCGCAGGAACGCTGTTGGAAGGATATAGGCTCTGGTCGGGATACATCTGTCCGGCCAGGTTGGCGTCACCGGCCACCTGCCATCCGCTGAGATAAATGGCCTTCAATCCGGCCAGCACCTGCTGCACGGCCTGGTTCCCGGTGAGTGCGCCGAGTGCGGGTACATAATCTTCTTCCCTGAGCAACTTCCACAGCCGCTCCGCGCCCAGCCGGGCAAGGGAGTGTTCCACGTGGATGGTGCCGCGGAGGCGCACAACTTCTCTGGCGCTGTAGGGGCGCGTAATTCCGTTCCAACGGGCGTCGTTCGCCCACAGGGTTTCAAGCTGTCTCTCGTTTAGCTGCATTGCATGTCTCCTGCTGTATTCGGGCCGGTAGGGCAGGCTCTTGGGCCGGCAGGATCATTAGAAGCTGGAAGTGAGCTTCGCAACAAATCAGATAGTCCAAATCGGACTACATGGACGAAGTGGAAGTTGCCACATAATTTGCGGCCAGAAATGAGATTTTGGCGTGTACTTCGATGAGTCGCGTCCGATTCGGGCTTGTCTGGGGCGATTGACTCCGGCTATGATGCTCCTGTGGATACTCCACCGCGAAACCAGCGCGCCTCCGCCATTCCTGACCAGCTTCTTCATCAGCTCAGAGAGTTTCTTGTCAATCGCCAGGTGAGCGACGGCATTGCTTTGCTGGATGCACACGCAGAGTTGCTTGCAACGGTCGAGGCCGGCATGCGCAATGCGCCGGCGCTGGTAGGGGCGGTGGCGCAGTGGGTTGATATTGGCTATCGCGGACCTGAGCTGCTGCAGGAGCTGCTTGCTAAGTTTCGGGTTGAAGAGCGGCCAAAGCTGCCGGTGGGCGATTACCTTCAGCTTCGCACCGCGGAAGGCCTGTTGTGTCTGCTGGGCGATGATCCCGATGAGGCTTTGCGGCATTTTGACCTTGTTCTCACCCTGCAAAACCTGATCGAGGACAAGGAAGTAGTGGCGATTGTGCATTTCTGGAATGCGCGCTGCCATCGCAAAAAGGGCGAGTATGACGAAGCGCTGAAGCGTGCGGGCGTCGGCCGCGAGCTGGCGCTGGCGTTGGGCTTCCCGAAAATGGCAGCGGTCATGCGCGTGCTGGAAAGCTGGTTGTTGTTCCAGAAAGGCCATTTCCGCGAGGCAAGCCGGATTCTCGATCAGGCAGAGCTGGTGCTGCGCTCAACCGACGATGACATTACGCTGGGCAACATCTATTCGGCGCATGGCAGGATGATCCGCCGCCAGGGACAATACAAACAGGCTCTCCAGTTTTTTACTAAAGCGATCGAGCATTTCCGCAAGCGGAGTCCGCAGCACCGTAATCTGGCGCGATCGCTGGCAAACATTGCATACGTGCAGCGGCTTATTGCTGCGCAGATCATCCGCCAGATTGATACCGAGGCGGCGAAGCGGAGAAAAGGGAAGCTCGAATCCAGGGCTGCCGGCGCTCGCAATCGCAAGCAGGATTATCGTGCGCAATACGAAGAGCTGCGCGCCGGCGCCTTCGCCAATCTGGAGCAGGCGGAGAAGATTTACCGCTACCACAAACACCACCATGGCATCGGTAACGTGCTGGAGAACCGCGGGCTGCTGTACCTGGACAGTGGAGAACTGGATAAAGCAGCCCAGGAAGCTGCACAGGCGTATGCGGAGGCACGGGAGCATAATGATGCGATCGTGCTTGCCCGGGCGCGTCTGCTCCAGTGCAAGGTGGAGCATGCGCAACTCGAAGAGCAGATTGAGGGCAGTACCAAAACCTGGGAACACGTGCAGGCGGCGCGAGATTACGCCCGTGAAGCGGTGGAAGCAGCCAGCCATACCCAGAATCAGCGGCTGCTGGCTCGTGCTTATACGTGGCGCGGGCTTACCGCGTGCCATCCCGCAATCAACGATCTGGAAGACGCGCGCCACTCTCTGGACAAAGCTTCGTCCTTCATGACCAATGCTCAGGATGAGGACGTGTGGAACGAAATGCAGGTGCTCAAGCAGCGAGTCACCTCTCGCGGGGCCGTGGATCCTCGGCTTCGCGCGTGGACTCAGGGGGTTACTGAAGGTAAGAGCCTGCAAAAGCTCACAGAAGAATTTGCTGCACTGGTGATCCCGCGCGTATGGGAGAAAGAAGGGAAGAAGGTGCAGCGGGTGGCGCGGGCGCTGCGCGTCTCGCCGAAAAAGGTACGGAGGATTCTGGCGAAGGTGGGGAAGAGGTGAAACCAGCAATTGGTAATTAGCAATTAGTAATTAGTAATTAGCCGGCAGGGGCTCGCTCCTTCCGTCCTCTTGTTTGGTCTGTTAACTTTTCATTGATGGCTCGATTTTTAGTCACCGGCATCGCCGGCTTCATTGGTTCCAATCTCGCTCACGCGCTGGTGGCGCGCGGAGACGAGGTCCGTGGAATCGACGACTTCTGCCATGGTCGCAAGGAAAACCTTGCTGGAATCGAGAGCCGGATTGATCTTCGGGAAGCCGACATCACGGATGCGGCCGCGATTCGCTCCGCCTGCGAAGGTGTGGATTACGTGCTGCATCAGGCGGCGCTGGGATCGGTGCCGCGTTCGATGGCCGATCCGGTGGGCAGCAACCATGCCAATGTCGTTGGGACGTTGCAGGTGCTGCAGGCAGCGCGCGAGGCTGGCGTGCGGCGGGTCGTGTATGCCAGTTCATCTTCTGTATATGGCGACACCCCGACCTTACCGAAGCGCGAAGAAATGCCAGCGAACCCGATTTCGCCTTATGCGGTGTCGAAATGCGCAGGAGAGCTTTACTGCCAGAGCTTTTCGCGCGTGCTGGGGCTGGAAACGGTGAGTCTGCGGTACTTCAACGTTTTCGGGCCGCGACAGCATCCCACGTCGCAATATGCGGCGGTGATACCGAAGTTTGTTCGCGCCATGCTATCGGGAGAGAAGCCGACCATCTTCGGCGACGGCAAACAGAGTCGCGATTTCACCTTCATTGATAACGTGGTTTCGGCTAACCTGCTGGCCTGCGCGGCGCCGGCGGAGAAGGTGAATGGCCAAGTATTTAACGTGGCGGCAGGGAAGCGCTATAGCCTGCTGGAACTTTACAGTCTCCTTCAGGAACACACCGGCTTCCGACAGCCCGCATTATTTGCTGCGCCGCGCGGCGGTGATGTACGCGAGTCGCTCGCCGACACCACGCGCGCCAAAGATGCGATGGGATATTACCCCCTCGTGGATTTCAAAGAAGGTCTCCGGAGAACAGTGCAGTGGTATCGGACGGAGTTTGCGAACGCAACCGGCTCGGTGGTCCACTGATGATCACGCTGAACGATGTTGATGTGCAGGCGCTCGGTGTGCCGTCTGAGATCATTGGGATTATCCGGGACGCATTTGCCCGCGACTACCACAAGACCCTGCACATGCCGGTGCGGACGCAAGTTCCTCTTGCCGACGGCGGCATTCTGCTGCTCATGCCGGCTTACGACAGCGAAATGGAAGTCGCCGGCGTAAAGACCGTGACGGTGACGGCCAGCGCGGGCGTTCGCGCCCACTATGAGTTGATGGATGGAGTAAGCGGGGCGGTGCTGGCTCGTATGGAGGCGCGCTGGTTCACTGACCTGCGCACGGCGGCGACTTCAGCGGTTGCAACTGACCTGCTCGCCAGGCCCGACGCAACAACACTGGGAATCTTCGGTAGCGGACGGCAGGCGACTGCGCATATTTCGGTGCTGCCTCTCGTGCGCCGGTTCAAGCGAGTGCTGGTCTGCGGCTCGGGGAGATCGGACGTGGACTGGTTCTGCAAAAGCAATCGTGCAATCCTCAAGCTGCCGGTTGAGCCGGTTACGGCCGAGGAATGCGTACGAGAGTCTGATGTGATCTGCACCTGCACCACATCGCACGACCCGGTTTTTCGCGGCGAGTGGCTGCGCCCGGGCACACACGTCAATCTGGTGGGCGCCTTTCAGCCGCACACGCGCGAATGTGATGATGAGACCATGCGCCGGGCCCGCATCGTAGTTGACACCTACGAGGGAGCGATGGCCGAAGCCGGCGATATACTGCTGCCGCTGAAGAGCGGAGCGATCAAGCGCGAACAAATTGTGGCTGATCTTCATGAACTGGCCAGCGGTAATAGGCAGGGAAGGACCGGGCCGGAAGACATTACAGTCTTCAAGAGTGTAGGCTGCGCGCTGGAAGACCTAGTCACGGCACACTGGATTTACGAACGGGCCAAAAGATGAGGAAGAGCTTCGATTTCGCAGTAATCGGCGCCGGCGTGTTCGGCGCCTGGACAGCGCACGCGCTGCGCCAGTCCGGCGCCAGCGTGGTGTTACTGGATGCCTACGGCCCGGGCAACAGCCGCTCCAGTTCCGGGGGCGAGACGCGCGTGATCCGCATGGGCTATGGGCCGGACGAGCTTTATACCGAGTGGTCGATGCGCTCTCTTCCGAGATGGCAGGAACTGGCGGCACGAACGAAGACCGAAGTTTTCCATCGCACGGGTGTGCTGTGGTTGGCGAGTGAGGAAGACAGTTACACACTGACGATGCTCGACGTGCTTCGCTCTCGCGCAGTGCCCTGCGAGCGTGTAAGCGGAGACGATCTCCACCGTCGCTGGCCGCAGTTGAGATTCCCTGAGGCAACCTGGGCCGCTTACGAACCGGAAAGTGGGCTGCTGATGGCGAGGAAAAGCGTCCAGCTTCTGGTTAGCATGCTCGAACGAGAAGGAGCCGCGGTCCGGAACGCCAGCGTGATCCCGCCGCAGTGCCGGGGAAAGATGGAATCTGTTCGCACCAGCGCCGGAGAAGAGATTGCTGCCGGGACGTTTATCTTTGCTTGTGGACCGTGGCTGCCCAAACTTTTTCCTGACCTGCTGCGCGAGCGGATATTCCCAACGCGCCAGGAAGTTTTCTTCCTTGGACCACCGCACGGGAGCCAGGACTTTGATCCGGGGCGCATGCCGGTCTGGCTTTTCCACCAACATCCCGACATTCCTTATTCATTGCCGAACATCGAGGGCCGCGGATTCAAGATCGCTTTCGACTGCCACGGAAGCACGATTGATCCCGACACCGACGAGCGCGTGATCGGCAAAGAATCGATCAGCCGGCTGCATGCATTTCTTGCCAAGCATGTTCCGGCTTTGAAGGAGGCGCCCATCGTGGAAACGCGGGTCTGCCAGTACGAGAACACGTGGAACGGCGACTTCCTCATCGATCGCCATCCGGAAGCAGAGAACGTCTGGATGGTGGGCGGTGGTTCAGGCCACGGATTCAAGCACGGCCCGGCGGTGGGAGAGTATGTCCGTGATGTAATTTTGAACGGCCGCATAGCAGAGCCGAGGTTTTCGCTGGCGAGTAAAAAAGTGCAGCAGGCAAGAGCGGTGTATTAGGCCGAAAGCAACGACCGATGCTGAATCCGATGTTCCTAAACGGCGTGGTTTTGCCGGAGAGGACAACATTCATTACGATAATAGCTCTCGTGATCGGATTGCTTCTGTATGTGAACTCGCACGGCTCAGATTCAGGAGAGATTGGAGCCCTGCTGGCTGGGTTACTGGGCTTGA